>JBATLU010000350.1:0-9125 GCA_049289475.1 Pontixanthobacter sp.
GAGGCAGGAATTGCCAAATGCAATGCGGTTTTCAGTAAATTCAATGACGAAATCAGCAGCTTTAACCGGGCTGGTGAAAGGATCGTGGCCGACCGCGATAATGTCGCATTGCTGTGGGACAAGAGCCGTAATGTCCGCCGCTATTACGAACTCAGCGTGGGCACCTGCAACAGATTGGTGGATCTGGCTCAGGAAGCTGGCAATCTGCAGTGTCCGGGCCCGATGTATAGCACGATGATTAGCAAGATTCCGCAACTCGAATCGATCACGTCCGCAGATGCTTGTGGCAAGCGGGCCATGGAACTGGGCGCGAGTTTCAATTACAGACGTTGATCCTGGCCAAGTGCTGATGACTTACATCAATTCCCGCTCATCAATCTCCTTCCCGCCAGCGGGAAGGCTGAAGAACATGCCGTCTTCGCCCACGGTAATCGGGCCGCCGAATTTCTTCGCCGCATCACCGAGGAACGCGGGGTAGAAATAGGCGCTGGGAATGGGCGGGACGAGGTGGCTGAGCACCAGCCGCTTGACCCCCGCCACTTGTGCCGATTCCGCGGCTTCCTCCGGCGAGGCGTGGTAGTCGAGAATATCGCGGGTGATCTGCGCGGTGTTGGCTTGGCCTGCCTTGTCGAGCGCGCTGGTCATATTGTTCACCAGATTGGGCGCGAGTGCCTCATGCACCAGCACATCGGCGCCCTTGGCTGCGCGTTCGAGCGAGGCGGATTTGGCGGTGTCTCCGCTGATGACGACCGAGCGGCCCTTATAATCGAAGCGGTATCCGACCGCCGGCGAAACGGGTGTGTGGTCGACAGGGAAGGCGGTGATTGTGAGGCCGTCCTTCTCCAGCACCACCACCGGCTCTGCGCCGATTGTGAAGGGCATCGCTATGCCGCCGCCGCCGGTTGAAGGGACGATCTTCTCTCCGTGATGCGCGACGCGGTATCCGTGGTCGAGCAGATAGGCCTGGTTGAACCCGTCCACCACCATGCCCACGCCTTGCGGCCCGTAGACGGGCAGCGGCGCAGTCGCCGTCCCTTGCGTCCAGTGGAACAGCATCAGCGGCCCCATGCCGTCGATATGGTCAGAATGGAAATGGGTCAGAAGCACGCCGTCGAGCCTGCCCAGCGGAATACCCATGAGATTGAGATTGCGCGCGCCGCCTTCGCCAATATCGATCACGAAGATCTGCTTGCCCGCGATGACGACGTTACACGGGCCAGCGCGGTCGGGATTGGGCAAGAGCGATCCGGTGCCGCACAGGCCGACATGCAGCCCGTCTGCCAGCGCCGTGGTGACATCGCGTCCGCTGCGCTTCTCCACCGCACGTTCGAACAGCGATGCGCCGATTTGCTTCTGGAACAGGAATGCCGATCCAACGAGAATCGCAGCGATCACCGCCGTGCCGATCATCACTTTTTTGAACATATGCTTCTCCTGCCCTCCGCCTAAAATTACTGTGGCCCGATCTCTATCAACCAGATTTCCGGTTTTGAAAACAGCCGGAATGGCAGGACGCTGGTGCCGAGGCCGGCCGTGGTGATCAGTTCGTTGCCGTTCTCTGAAACAATACCGCAGGCATAGCGGTTGCCGTATCGCGACATGGTCGCGGGCGATCCGCCCCACGGATAGCGGATTTGACCGCAATGGGTGTGACCGGCCAGCATTAGACCGAAGCTGCGGGGCATATCGGGAAACGGGTCTGGACTGTGCGACAGGATAAGACGCGCGCCATTGAATTTACCCATCGATGCGACTGTTCGCGGCAAGTCGGCGCGGCCGGTATAGTCATCATCCAGCCCGCCGATCACCAGCGGACCATATTGGGCAGCCTCGTTCTTCATCACATTGAAACCGGCGGCAGACAGTTGATTGCCAATCTCCATCATATTGAACCAGTGATCGTGATTGCCCGGCACTGCGATTTTGGTGATTGCCGGATCGAGTTTGAACAGCGGCGCAATCGCCTCTTTCGCCGAATAGAGCCGGGTGGAGGCGCGCTTCTCGCTGATGAAATCCCCCGCGACGAGCAAATAATCGGGCTTCAGCCGATTGATTTGCTCGACGATGGTGGCGACCCGTTCGGGCGGCATATCCGGCCCGGCAACGTGAATGTCGGAGATCAGCGCGATGGTGACCGGCGCCGCACCCGCCGGAAAATCTGCCAGCTTGGCACTTGTCCGGTGCAGCACCGGCGTCGCCATAGTGTCGCTCCACGCCTTCCCGGCGAAGGCTGTGAGCAGAAGAACGAGCACCAACGCCAGCCGGTAACGCTTTTTGACCTTGCGCCGCGATGCTTCCACAGGCTTTCCCTTTGCGCGTTGGGGGCACTGCGGCTAAGGACTGCCGCAACCCGAAATCAGTTGGATTCTTCTCGCTCTATGTCTCTTCAAGCAACCAACCCGAAATACAAGCGTATCCTGCTCAAACTCTCGGGCGAAGTGCTGATGGGGGAGCAGGAGTACGGGATCGACCCCGCCTATGTCGCGCGGCTTGCAGAAGAGGTGAAGGCGGCGAAGGATACCGGGCTTGAAATCTGTCTCGTCATCGGCGGCGGCAATATCTTTCGCGGTGTTGCAGGCGCGGCCAAGGGGCTGGACCGCACGACCGGCGATTATATGGGTATGCTCGCCACGGTGATGAATGCGCTCGCGATGCAGAATGCGCTCGAGCAAGCTGGCGTGCCGACGCGGGTGCAATCAGCCATACCGATGTCATCGGTGTGCGAACCCTACATCCGCCGCCGTGCAGAACGCCACCTTGAGAAGGGGCGGATCGTGATTTTCGCGGCTGGCACCGGCAACCCGTTCTTCACCACCGATACCGGCGCGGCCTTGCGCGCGGCGGAAATGAATTGCGATGCCCTGCTGAAGGGGACCAGCGTTGACGGGGTCTATGACAGCGACCCCAAAACCAACCCGCAGGCCAAAAGGTTCGACGAAATAACTTATAGCCGCGTTTTGAATGACAATCTGAAAGTTATGGACGCGACCGCTGTCGCGCTGTGCCGCGAAAACTCGATACCGATTGTGGTATTCTCGATCCGTGAGAAGGGCAATGTGGCCAAAGTGATCGACGGGGTGGGTGTCCAGACCATTGTGAGAGAGGGAGCCTAAGATGGCTAAATATGACAAATCCGACATTGAACGCCGCATGGTGGGCGCGGTGGAATCGCTCAAAAGCGACCTTGGTGGCCTCCGCACTGGCCGCGCCAATGTGACGCTGCTCGACCCCGTCGTGTGCGATGTTTATGGCGCGCATATGCCGCTTAATCAGGTTGCGACTGTGTCCGCGCCCGAACCGCGCATGCTGACGGTGCAGGTGTGGGACAAAGCCAATATGGCTGCGGTGGAGAAGGGCATTGCTTACGCCAATCTCGGCCTTAACCCGATGATCGACGGACAGACTCTGCGCCTGCCGATGCCCGATCTGACCGAGGAACGGCGCAGGGATCTTGCCAAACTGGCCGGTAAATATGCCGAAAACGCCAAAATCGCGATCCGCAACGTCCGCCGCGACGGGATGGAAGCGCTGAAGGAAGACGAGAAGAAGAAGGAAATCTCCGAAGACGACCGCAAACGGTCTGAGGATGATGTCCAGAAACTGACCGACCGCTTCGTTGCCGAATGCGACACCGCCGCAGAGGCCAAAGAAAAAGAAATCATGACCCAGTGAACGGATCGCTTGGGGGTCAGACTTAGTGGACGGGAAAGCTCAATCAGCCAAGCACGTCGCTATCATCATGGATGGCAATGGGCGGTGGGCGAAGCGCAAGCATTTGCCGCACGTTATGGGGCACCGGCAGGGTGTCGAGGCGGTCCGCAAGCTGGTTCGCAGCGTGGAGAGCATGGGGATCGAATGCCTCACGCTCTATGCCTTCAGTTCGGAAAACTGGAAACGGCCCGAAGAAGAGGTCGATGATCTGATGAATTTGATGCGCAAGTTCATCAAATCGGATCTGCCCGAATTTATCGCCAACGATGTACGCCTCAAGATTATCGGCGACTGGCAAGGGCTTGCGCCCGATATTGTCGCCATGCTCGAAGATGCGCTGGAGCAAACCGCGAAGGGCAAGAACACGCTGGCGGTGGCGCTCAATTACGGCGCGCAGCAGGAAATCGTGCAGGCCGCGCGCAAAGCCGCCGCGCAGGGTGACATTAACGAGCAGAGCCTCGCCGCGAACCTCTACACCGCCGATCTCCCGCCGCTCGACTTGCTGATCCGCACCAGCGGCGAAGTGCGCCTGTCTAACTTCCTGCTGTGGCAATGCGCCTATGCGGAAATGAGTTTTGTCGATGTGTTGTGGCCCGATTTTACGCCCGAACATCTGCAGCAGGCGCTTGACGATTTTGCGGATAGGGAGCGGCGCTTTGGCGGACGGTGATATGCCTTCGCAAACTGTCATAAGTTCTTCCTCTCCCTTGGTGGAGATGTCGGGTGTGGGTGCGCGGGGCCAATGGCTGGCAACACCTACTCCCGAACCCTCCCCACCGGCTAGGGGAGGAAAATAACTGTGACCGAACAAGCCAAGAAAAAGTCTGACCTAGGGGTGAGGGCTGCCTCTGCGGTCGTGATGGTTGCGATTGCTGGAACTGCAATATGGTTGGGTGGATGGTGGTGGACAGCGTTCGTCGCTCTTATTGCGGCAATATGTTTCTTCGAATTTATTAAACTAATTCGGGGCGCATTCGGCGGCGGTGCGCGTGCCTCGCTCGGAGTTCTTGCAGGTGCGTTCTATATCGGACTTGCGGGCTGGACACTTTCTCATTTGCCGGTTGCAGTGCTGGTCGGTGTGGTCGCGGTTGTAATTGCGACCGACGTCGGTGCCTATTTCAGCGGACGAGCAATTGGCGGCCCCAAAATCGCTCCGAAAATTAGCCCGTCAAAGACCTGGGCTGGGCTGATTGGTGGCGCAGCTTTGGCCGGTGCTGTTTCTGCTGGCTTTTTCGTACATAATACGGGTGAATTTACGCTTCGCCCGATGTTGTTCATCGCCTTCGCACTTGGGGCGATGTTGGCCGTGCTGGCGCAATGCGGGGACTTTTTCGAAAGCTGGTTGAAACGCAAAGCAGGAGTGAAAGATAGCTCCAATTTGATCCCAGGGCATGGAGGCGTGTTCGACCGCGTGGATGGCCTTTTGCCGGTCGCCATTGCAGCGTTTCCCTTATGGGCACTGCATCCATGACCAGAACCATTTCCATCCTTGGCGCGACTGGGTCGGTGGGAGCATCAACGCTTGACCTGATCCGGCGCGAGCGAGAGAAGTGGAAGGTTGCGGCGCTTACCGCGAATTGCAGTGCAGTTGAGTTGGCACAGCTCGCGATTGAGTTTGATGCGGAAATTGCGGTGGTGGGCGATGAAGCCTGTCTCGGCGAATTGCGCGATGCATTGGCCGGAACATCCATCGAAGCGGCAGGCGGCATGCAGGCCTTGTGCGAAGCGGCTTCGCGTCCCGTCGACATTACGGTTGCGGCGATTGTTGGTTGCGCCGGTCTCGCCCCGGTGATGGCGGCGATAGAGCAAGGCGGCACAATTGCGCTCGCCAATAAGGAAGCGCTCGTTTCGGCGGGCGATGTGATGACCGCTGCGGTGGCTAAACACGGCGCGACGCTGCTGCCGGTGGATTCCGAGCATAATGCGATCTTCCAATGTTTGCAGGGCAACGACATTGCCGAGGTCTGCTGGATAACGCTGACGGCCAGCGGCGGGCCGTTCCGCGAATGGACACAGGCCCAGCTTGAAGCGGCCACACCCAAGCAAGCGGTCGCGCACCCCAATTGGGATATGGGCGCGAAGATCAGCGTCGATTCGGCCACGATGATGAACAAGGGCCTCGAATTTATTGAGGCGCACCATCTTTTTCCGGTCGGGCTGGACGCCATACGGATCGTGGTTCACCCGCAAAGCGTGATCCATTCGATGGTCGAATACCGCGACGGCTCAACGCTGGCGCAGCTTGGCCCATCCGACATGAAGGTGCCGATTGCTTCGTGTCTTGCATGGCCCAAACGGATGGAAACCGGCTGCCAGCCGCTTGATTTACCCGCGATTGGCAAGCTATCCTTCTTCGCCACTGATGAGGTGCGCTTTCCCGCAACCCGTTTGGCGCGCGAAGCGGTACAAGCGGGCGGTGCCGCTCCCGCTATTCTTAACGCTGCCAATGAAATTGCGGTCGCCGCGTTCCTGTCCGGTCAGATTGGGTTCACCGCCATACCCATAGTGGTGGCGGAAATGCTCAAACGCGATATACAGGCCGCGCCTGCCACTCTGGAAGAGGTGTTGGCGGTCGATAGCGAGGCCCGGATACGGGCAGCGGAATTATTGGAGAGAGTCTGACTTGTTCGAATCCGTACCCTTTTGGATGATGATTGCCGGTTTCCTGCTTGTGCTGGGACCGCTTGTTACGATTCATGAGCTTGGCCATTATCTGGTCGGCCGCTGGTTCGGGGTGAAGGCCGAGGCGTTCTCGATTGGCTTCGGCAAGGAATTGACCGGCTGGACCGACAAACGCGGCACACGCTGGAAGCTCTCTGCATTGCCGCTTGGCGGCTATGTCCAGTTCAAAGGTGATATGAATCCGGCGAGCATTCCCGACACCAAAGCGCTGGGCGATCTGACATCGGAAGAGCGAGACGGCAATTTCCATCATGCCAAATTGTGGAAGCGCGCGCTGATTGTGTTTGCGGGCCCTGCGACCAATTTGATCGTCGCAGTGCTGATATTTGCTGCGTTCAACATGTCCTACGGTATTCCGGTGGCAACCGATCCGGCGACTGAAAATCTGATCGTAAAATTCATGGACGAATCGCCCGCAAAGGACGCGGGCATGCGTATCGGTGACCGGATAACGGCGGTCGATGGCGAGGCAATGGCCGATTACCGGCAAGTCCAACGCACCATCGGGCTGCACCCGGGTAAAACCCTTGCGGTGACCATCGCGCGCGGAAGTCAATCGCTGACCATTCCAGTCAAGACCCGCAGTTTTGAGGTGGCCGACCAGTTTGGCAACAAATCCACCATTGGCCTGATCGGCATTGAAAGCCGCGCGACGGAGCGACAGTTCGAAACAGTCGGCCCGGTCGGGGCAGTCCGGCTTGGCTTTGTCCAATGCGGTGACATTGTGAAAATGATGGTGACCGGCATTGCGCAAATTGTTTCGGGCGACAGATCGGTCAAGGAACTTGGCGGACCGCTGAAGATTGCGAAATTTTCTGGCGAGCAGTTGAGCCTCGGGCCGGAACCCTTCGTTTGGTTCATTGCGGTGATCTCGCTTAATTTGGCATTCATCAACCTCCTGCCAATCCCTGCACTCGATGGCGGACATCTGGCATTTTATGCGGTCGAAGCAGTCCGTAGAAAGCCTGTGGGCGCACGCGGAACCGAATGGGCATACCGAATGGGAATGGCACTGGTCTTGATGCTAATGATATTCGTAACGGTAAATGACGTGGTTTCTCTCCCTATTTTCGGGGGTTAGCTGCGATTTGACTGAATTCCTTAGGGGAGTGGGTTCTGACACGCTTGATTGGGGACACTGCATAGGGCAGAGGGCGGCAATGCGCGCCTTGGCCAGCAGGTCAATTTGTGGCGGAACAGTAATTTTTGATTGGACGGGAAACCCGTGTCTATGATTGGACAGGAAATGCGCGGCGAAACTAATTTGCCCAAAGGTCGCCGTTTGGCGCTGGTTTTGCTTGGCGGGACAATACTGGGAGGCTTGCCTGCCGCGGCTTTCGCACAAGAAGCGGGCGGCGGCTCTGGCTCGCAGCCGGCATTGACGTCTGCACCGCAAGTGGAAACGATCAAGTCCATCGCGATTGTCGGTTCGCAGCGGCTCGAGCCGCAAACGATCCTGAGCTACATTACGCTGCGTCAGGGGCAGGAATACTCGCAAGCCGCGGCTGACCAAGCGTTGAAAGAGCTCTACGCGACGGAATTATTCTCCACCGCCAGTGTCCGCAACGAAGAGGGCAATGTGGTTATCGAGGTGGTTGAAAATCCGGTAATCAACCGGATTATTCTGGAGGGCAACAAGCGGATCAAGGACGACAAGATCACCCCTGAAATCAAGCTTTCCCCGCGCCAGATATTCACCCGTTCCAAAGTGCGTGCCGATACTGCGCGGATTGTTGAATTGTACAAGCGGCAGGGGCGGTTCGCCGCAACAGTCGAGCCTAAAGTTGTCCAATTGAACCAAAACCGCGTCGATGTTGTCTATGAGATTACTGAAGGGCCCAAATCGAAAGTCCGTCAGATAAATATCATTGGCAATGATGTGTTTTCGGACGGTGATTTGCGCGGGGAAATGGTCACCAAGCAATCGCGTTTCACCAGCTTTTTCAGCTCCAACACCAGCTATGACCCTGACCGCTTAGCGTTCGACCAGCAGAAGCTCCGCCAGTTTTATCTGACTCAAGGATACGCCGATTTCCGAGTGGTTTCGGCTGTAGCCGAACTGACGCCGGACAAGCAGGACTTCATTATCACCTATGTGGTGGAAGAGGGTGAACGCTACAAATTCGGCGATGTCAAAGTCGACAGCCAGATCCGCGATTTCGACAGTGAGGCAATGACCACACGTTTGCCGATGAAGACCGGTGACTGGTATAATGCGAAATCGGTGGAGGATACCGTTGAGCAATTGAGCGAACTGGCGGGTACATTCGGCTATGCATTTGCAGATGTGCGTCCGCAATTCAGTCGCAATAAAGACGATCTCACGATGGACATTGTCTTCGGACTGAATGAAGCGCCACGCGTTTATGTCGAGCGGGTTGACGTAAACGGCAACACTTTGACACAGGATAAGGTTTTGAGGCGTGAGTTCAGGTTGAATGAAGGCGATGCTTTCAATTCGATCGGGGTCAAGCGTTCGACCAACCGGATCAAGGGACTTGGTTTTTTCCAGGAAAACTTTGAGATTGAACAGAAGGAGGGCAGCGCGCCCGACCGGATTATTCTCGAAGCGAACGTGGAAGAACAACCGACCGGCGAACTTCAGCTTTCGGCTGGTTTCTCGTCGATCGAAAGTTTCATTTTGTCGGCCTCGATCCGTCAACGCAATTTCCGCGGGCGCGGTCAAACCGTCGGAACCAGTGTGAATTTTTCGCGCTACTCACGCTCGGCCA
>JBATLU010000351.1:0-4034 GCA_049289475.1 Pontixanthobacter sp.
CCACCGGGGAAGGGAGTATTGGAGCCGACAATCCCTTCCTCAACCAGCCACCGCGCCAGCTTGGCAACGCGCTCTACCTTATCGGCGACCGTGCCAAGCTTTTCGTGGAAGGTAATCCGCTCCAGCCCCTCGGCGTGCTGCTCTAGCGTCTTCTTGCGGTCCACATCCCAGAAGAATTTCGCATCGGACAAACGCGCGGCAAGAACCTTGCGGTTGCCATCGACAACAACTGCCGGATCAACAGCATCAATATTGGCGGTGCAGACGAAGGCGTTAGCGAGCTTGCCGTCCTTCTCGCACACGAAATATTTCTGGTTCACCCGCGCGGTTAGCTGGATGGTCTCTGGCGGAACTTCGAGGAAATCATCCTCGAACCGGCCGAGCAGCGGCACCGGCCATTCGGTCAGGCCAGCATTTTCGACCACCAGACCCTCATCCTCGACCAGATCGAGACCGGCATCGGCAGCAGCCTTCTTCGCCCCGTCGCGGATTAACGCTTCGCGTTCGCTGTGATCGACGATCACATGCGCGGCGCGCAATTGTTCGGCAAAGGTCGCGGCATTGGTGACCGCGATATCGCCCGTATGGTGGAAACGGTGGCCTTTGGTGACATTGCCAGATTCAACGCCGTGCACGTCGCAAGCGACCACTTCATCACCCAGCAACGCGACGATGCCCGACAGCGGCCGGACCCAGCGTAAGGACTCGGTGCTGATCGATGCCGCGCCCCAGCGCTGCGATTTGGGCCAGCTGAAATCGCGGATAATCGCGGGGATTGCCTCGGCCAGAACATCCTTCACCGCCCTGCCCGGCGTATCGATCACGGCAAAATAGGTGTTGCGCCCCTTTACATCGCGCAGTTCGAGTTGATCGCGAGACAGGCCAAGCTTGCGGCAGAAACCGTCAATCGCCTGATCGGGTGCGCCCTTTGGCGGGCCTTTGGCTTCTTCGCTGACCGCTTCGGTCTGCGCAGGCAGATCGCGCGCAATCAAAGTCAGGCGGCGCGGCGTGGACCAGATGGTCAATGCGCCCAGCGTAAGGCCCGCGGCGTCCATTTCAGCGCGGAACAGCTTTTCCAGCTCCGCGCGTGCACCCTTTTGCATCCGGGCGGGGATCTCTTCGGAGCGGAGTTCGAGGAGAAAGGTGCTCATGCCGACCACTCCGGATATTTCTCCGCCCATTCGTCCTTCTTCAGCTCCATGTGTTTCTCGCACGAACCGCGCGCCAGATCACGGACGCGGGCCATGTAGCTGGCGCGTTCCTGCACGCTGATAACGCCGCGCGCTTGGAGGAGGTTGAAGATGTGGCTCGCCTCGACCGCCTGTTCATAGGCGGCAATCGGCACATCATTGGCGAGCGCATTCTTGCACTCAGCCTCTGCCTTGCCGAACAAATCGAACAGCGCGTCTGTGTCCGCGACTTCGAAGTTCCATTTCGACATTTGCTTCTCATTTTCGAGAAACACCTCGCCGTAACTCACGCCCCTGCCATTGAAATCCAGATCGTAAACATTGTCCACGCCCTGAATATACATCGCGAGGCGTTCAAGTCCGTAAGTCAGCTCGCCTGCAACCGGTTTACAGTCAAACCCGCCCATTTGCTGGAAATAGGTGAACTGGGTGACTTCCATCCCGTCGCACCAGACTTCCCAGCCAAGCCCCCATGCACCCAAAGTCGGGCTTTCCCAATCATCCTCGACAAAGCGGATATCGTGCTTGAGCGGGTCGATCCCGATCACGCCCAGGCTTTTGAGATAAAGCTCCTGAATATCGGAAGGGCTCGGCTTCAATATCACCTGATATTGGTAATAATGCTGCAACCGGTTGGGGTTTTCCCCGTAACGGCCATCGGTCGGGCGGCGGCACGGCTGGACGAAAGCGGCATTCCAAGGCTCCGGCCCGAGCGCGCGCAGCGT
Source organism: Pontixanthobacter sp. (assembly GCA_049289475.1). Lineage (GTDB taxonomy): Bacteria > Pseudomonadota > Alphaproteobacteria > Sphingomonadales > Sphingomonadaceae > Pontixanthobacter. Next base: position 1,916 of record JBATLU010000351.1, read on the forward strand.
CGTCGCCGTGTGAAATGTCCCCGCGCCCATCCGCATGTCATAGGGCTGCAAAATCAGGCATCCCTGCGCGCTCCAGAAATCATGAAGCGCAAGGATCATATCCTGAAAGCTTTTTGCCGGTTCGCGGACCGGCACGGACGGGGCTGAATTCACCATTCGCGCGCTTTGGCCGATGGCCCCAAATGCGTCAATGCCGCAGTGCAGCACACTCCCCATAGGAATTCTTGCCGTAGATGAATTCACAAGCCTTGGCTGCACCGCTATTGGGCTCAGATGCAACTATCCAATTCTTCAATTCGCAGCGCAGCAATCGCTCTCGCTTTGTGTTTCGTCAGCACCGCGTGTGCCAGCCTGCCATCGGCTCCACCTGCTACTGTCGCCGAACCGACAACCACAGAACCGGCCTCCACCGGCCCCGCGCTGTGGAAGGTGGCGGATGACGATACGACGATCTATCTGTTCGGCACAGTTCACGTCTTGCCGAAAGAAACCGTGTGGTACGAAGGCAAGATTGCGACCGCGCTGCAATCTGCCGACTCGTTGGTGACCGAAATTTATATTGCGCCCGATATGCAAGCCGCCGCTGGTGCGGCATTCATGACGAAAGGCACTTTGCCTGAGGGCGAAAGTCTGCGCGACTTGCTGACTGATGACCAGAAGGCATCCTATGAAGCGTCGATGGCCAAAATGGGCATGCCGGCGGCGACATTTGACCGGTTTGAACCGTGGCTCGCGGCGGTCAACATTTCGATGATACCATTGCTCAAGGCTGGCTATTCACCCGAATCTGGTGTCGAAAAAGTGCTTGAAACAGAGGCGGCTACAAAATCGCGCGGAGAGCTGGAAAGTGTGGAATTGCAGGTCGATCTGTTCGACGGCCTCCCGATGGATTCGCAGATTGCTTTCATGCTCGATGCGGCCGCCAATGCCGATCAGGTCGTGCCAATGCTCGATACGTTGATTGGCGAATGGGCGGCGGGCGATGCCGAAGAATTGGGCAAGCTGATGAACGATGGATTCGCCGATCCGGTTCTGGCGCAGACATTGCTATACAACCGCAACCGCAATTGGGCCGAATGGATTGATACGCGGCTGGATACGCCGGGTACAATCTTTATTGCAGTGGGTGCCGGGCATCTCGCGGGCAAGGACAGTGTGCAAGATGCGCTGGCCGCACGCGGCATTGCCTCCACCCGCATTCAATGAGATTGGATATGCCGCAAAGCAATGGGCTCGCAAAGCGTTTGGCCAAGGCATTTTTGCCCATGGTCGCGCTGACCGCTTTGCTACCTGGCGCCTGCAAGGACAGCAGCGGCGATCAAATCCTGACCGAAAATGGTCCCGCACCGGCTTTATGGCAGATTACCAATGGCGCGGGCGAGATTGAAGGCTGGCTGTTCGGAACAATCCATTCACTGCCCGATGGTGTCATCTGGCGGACCCCGAAGTTGCAGCAGGCGATCGGGCAATCCGAACTGTTGGTGGTCGAAATTTCCGGTCTCGCTGACGAAGACGCCGTGTCGCAAGTCTTCGGCGAACTTGCGCGTTCCACGGGACTTCCACCACTGCTCGAAAGGGTGGAGCCTCAATATCGCTCCGGTCTGGAAAAGCTGATGGCGCAGGGACATTACCGGAGCGGCGATTTTACCGCGACCGAAAGCTGGGCTGCCGCGCTTACTCTGGCACAGATTACCGCAACCGGAGAATCAGAGAACGGCATTGATCGGGCGATAATTGCAGATTTTGCCGGGAAGCCTGTCCTCGAACTTGAAGGTGCGCGCGCGCAATTGGGCATATTTGACACATTGCCCGAGGCTGACCAGCGCGATTTGCTTGAAGCGGTTGTCGAAGAGTTTGTCAGCGAGAGTTCCGCAAAATCAGACGAACTTGCGGCTGTCTGGCTGCGCGGTGATATGAAACGTCTTAGCGAAGAAAATTCGCAAGGCATGCTCGCTGATCCCGAATTGAAAGCCGCTCTGCTGACTGGCCGGAATGAAGCATGGGCGCGCTCGCTCGCCCAGATGATGCCAGCGCAGGGCAAGATGATGATTGCCGTTGGCGCTGCACATATGGCGGGTGACGGCGGCCTGCCTGCAATACTTGGTCGAAGCGGCTACAC
>JBATLU010000352.1:0-7366 GCA_049289475.1 Pontixanthobacter sp.
GCCACATTCAAAGTCTCGGTCGGCACCAATGGTAAAGTTCAAAATTGCCAGATTGTCGCGTCAACCGGCCATTCGGCGCTTGATGAGGCGACCTGCGATCTGGTGACCAAACGCGCCCGTTTCGAACCTGCCCGCGACAGTAGCGGCAACAAAACCACCGGTGACTACAGCACCTCGGTCAAATGGCAGCTACCACGCTGAGCGACTGAAACGATCAGACCGTATCCGGTTGGGCCTGCTTAATCTTGTCGAGGGGGGCAACTCCCTCGGCATCGGGCAAAGTCCAAATGCCGACATTGACCGCAGCGATAATCGCCAGCAGCACCATCAGCATCACTTGCTTGATCGGCCCGCCGCGCCGCCACAGCGCAAATGCACCCAAAGCCAGACCAAAAGTGGCCAATACCAGAACAGAGAGGACAACATTCATCATATTAGAAACGCCCGAAAATTTCCTGTCAGTGCAGGTTCACCTAGCCCCTGCCAATGTCTCTCTATAGACTAAAGGGGAGCGACGTCGAATTTGGCGATTCGCAGAAGTTTGGAGAATGTTTCATGGGTATTTTCAGCTCGATCAAAAATGCAATTTTCGGTGACAAGGCCAAGGCGCAGGAAGCAGCACCCGCCGCTACCGCTGCCCCTGCGGCACCAGCGGCTCCGGCTGCAGTGAGCGAAGTCGATGTCGAAGCGAAACTCGATGGCATGGCCGGTGCTGACAAGCTCAATTGGCGGACATCGATTGTCGATCTGATGAAGCTGCTCGGTCTTGATCCAAGTTTCGCCAACCGCAAGGAACTTGCCGGCGAACTGGGCGACACCGACTATTCGGGCACAGCCGAAGAAAACCTCTGGCTGCACAAGAAAACTATGCAAGAAATTGCCAAGAATGGCGGCCGTGTTCCGGCTTCTTTCCTCGATTGATCGTTGGATCATTGACCAATTGATGGGGGCGGATCGAAAGGCCCGCCCCTTTTGATTCGCCCATAATTCTATCGCGATTCCATAGGGCGAATTCCAGCTAGGCTTTGACACAGGCCAAACAGCGCGTCAGACATCGCGGCATGAACCACACATCATTCGACATCACCCGCCGCCAAGTCCTCGCCGGACTCGGCGCAACGACTGCGCTCACTCTCGGCGGATGCGCCGGTAAGGCCGGCCTTGCCTCGGGCATGCCGGTCACGCTCACACCCGATGACATGCTCGACGCGATTGCGGGCACTATTCTGGAATACGAACCCGAACGCGCGACTTCGCTTGGCGTCGATACGGGCGACAGTGCGGCGCTGCGCGGCAAGTTGAAGGATGTCTCGCATAGCGGACTGACCCAATATGCTGCATCGCTCCGCAAGCGCGAAGAAGAAGCCCGCGAATATCCGCGCGAATTGCTCACGGCAGACCAGCGCACAAGTTTTGAAGTTGTCCAAAGCGCCTTCTCGGTTGCGCTTGACGGTTTTGCCTTGCCGTATGGCGATGTCGCGGTCGGCAGCTGGCGCAACGCGCCCTATGTGGTGATCCAGAATGTCGGTTCATATCTCGATCTGCCGCGTTTTATGGATTCAACCCAGCCGCTGAATGACGAAGCGGATGCACAATATTACATTGAACGTCTCGAAGCGATTCCGGGCGTATTGGCAGGCGAACTGGAACGGATGCAATCGGCCCGCGCGATGGGCGTGGTCCCGCCCGATTTCCTGCTCGCTAAGGCGGTCACGCAAATGCAGGCAACGCTGAAAGACGCGATGGCAGGCGGAACCTTTTCCGATCCGCTTATGCGCGAATCGCTCAATATCCCGATGGCACGGCGTTACACCACCGCCGGATATGATATCGTCACCAAGAAGATCGCGCCTGCGCTGGAGGCGCAATTGGCCGAGCTATACGCGCAGCAGAAGGTCGCTACCGGCGATCCGGGCATGTGGGCGCGGCCGAAGGGCGATGAATGGTATGCCTGGGGCCTGCGCGCCAGCACCACCACCAACCTCACGCCCGACGAAGTGCATGAGCAGGGGCTGGAAGAACTGGCCTCGCTCCATGCCAAAATGGACCCGATCCTCAAGGAAATCGGCTATTCTACCGGCTCCGTCGGGGAACGCATGACCGCACTGAGCAATGATCCGCGCTATAAATTTGCCGAGGGTGAGCCGGGCCGCGCGCAAATCATGGATTTCCTCAAGGACCGGACCGACTGGATTATCGCGCAGATGCCGCGCGCGTTCAACACGCTGGTTAATCCCAATTTCGAGATCCGCCGCATTCCGGTTAACGAGGAACTGGGCGCGCCGGGTGCCTATGGCGGGGCGGGCAGCAAGGACGGGACCATTCCCGGCCGGATGTGGATCAATCTGCGCACCACCGATCTGCACCGTAAATATGATCTGGCCGACCTTGCCTATCACGAAACAATTCCCGGCCATGTGTGGGAGGGGGAGTATTCCAACCGCCTGCCGATGATCCGCAGCATTCTCGCATTCAACGCATTTTCCGAAGGCTGGGCGCTCTACGGCGAACAGATCGCCGATGAACTCGGTGCCTATGATGATTTCAAAGTCGGACGGCTCGGATACCTCCAATCGCTCGCCTTCCGGGCGTGCCGGATGGTGGTCGACACCGGTCTGCATCATAAGCGTTGGAGCCGCCAGAAAGCAGTCGATTTCTTCGTCCAACGCAATGGCAGCAAACCCGATGAAGTGGCGAGCGAAGTTGACCGCTATTGCAGCTGGCCGGGTCAAGCCTGCGGCTACAAGGTCGGACATAGCGAAATCGTGCGGCAACGCGGATTGGCGCAGGCCGCTTTGGGCAGCAAATATGACTTCAAGGCGTTCAACGATGCGGTGATTTTGGGTGGCAACGCCCCGCTCGATGTGATGGGCAAAAACGTCAGCCGCTATATCGCCGCCGCAAAGGGGTGAGGCATCGACACACAAAAGGGGGCAAGCGGTTTTGAAGAGATATTGCTGGATAACAACCACGCTCCTCACCCTATCTGCCTGCGGACAAGCAGGGGATCCGCCGCATCTGCCCCAACCAGCCGCAGTGGTTTCGGCAGATGCGGTCGCACCGCTTGAAAGAACGCGCTTTGCCGATCTTCCTCCTGCTGTGCAGATCGACTTCCAGACGCCATCTGAAGTGGATCAGCAGATTAAGGCAGAGCTGCTCGATGCCATTGCCGGGTCGCGAAACTATTCGGATATCATCCGCCAAAATGCGCGCCGCGGCGGCGTTGAGGCGGCCAGAACAGAGCGCGATCTTCCGCGTGCCCGGCGCGATTTGGTCGCGATCAGCAACAATCTGAAATCACTGTCGAGCACAGGGACGCAGACCTACGTCTTGATCCACACAGCAGAGCGCGGTCAACCGCTGAAAGCCTGGCTCATCTCGCCGGACGGCAAGATCGTCTATGATCAGTCGGCGGAGCCCTATACAAATCTGGACGGGGTGAGCGAAGGCCTCGGTGTCAAACGTATTTCCGCCAGCAGGCAGCCCCGCGCCAAGGACGAACCGCTACCGACCGACGCAGAAATTGCCAAAGCAGAAGCCGCGGACAAGACTGCCAAGTCTGTCGCGTTACGCAAGGCCACTTTGACCCGAACCGCCAATACTCTGCTACCCGGCAAAGTCGCTCAGGCGCTGGGTACGCGGTCGGGCCGTCTGCTGATCATACCTGCATTTGATACGGGAACCGCGCCCTATGCCGCCCTGCCGCTGGCCAATGGATATGCGGGAGAAAACTGGTCGCTGGTGGTGGTGCCCGGCATCGAAGGTCTCGTATCAGGGGACGGAGCATTCGATTTCGGCGCGCTCGACATCAGCAAGGCGGTGGTATTCGGTGATCCGGATTTGTCCGACGATCCGAGCTGGAACTGGGCCAAACTCAAGGGCGCGAGGGCAGAAGCACTGGCGACTGCAGACACACTCGGCATCCCGGTCACTCAGGTCATGATTGGCAAGGATGCGACCCGTCCGGCATTTGAGAAAGCCATGAAGGCACGCTCCGACATCGGACTGGTGTACATTGCCTCCCATGCCGTCTCCAACCCGCAGAACCCGCTGACCAAGGGTTATATTGCGATGCGCGGCGGGCATTATTTTGCCGGAGAAATCCGCGGCGAAAATGTTCCAGGATGGCCCATCGTAGTACTAAGCGCATGCCAGACCGGTCTGGGCGGTACGCTGCAGGGCGGCCATTTCGGTGTGGCGCAAGCCTGGATGACGGCGGGTGCCGGACAGGTCGTTGCCAGCCTCTGGAACGTCAGCGACACTGCCACCAAAATTCTGATGGGCCATTTCGTCGACCATCTAAAAGCCGGTGAGGCACCCGAATTCGCAATGCAAAAGGCGCAAGTCGAAACACTCAACTACCGCGCCGCCGACGGCACATACCCCTATGCCGAAGACCCGAAGAAATGGGCCAGCTTTACCATTTTCGGACTACCTTCAATCAACAGCGCACCGTGACGCTTCGGCTTACCTTCCCGACCGCAGATCGCAATTGACAGTATATTCGCGGCTGGTTGGTCCAGCACAACAGACGTATCAAGTTTTCAGAATTCAGAAGGATATTCAAGCCTTCCTAAGCGATTTCTTTAGGGTACGAAAATTATTGCATTTTATCGGAAATTTTGTCTTTTTTTTACAGGAAATATTTTACTAACCTCAATCCGAAATATTCATTTTGAGGTAAGCGATGCGGCTGATCATTCAATTTCTGGCCTTAATGGCAGTGCTATCATCGCCCGCACAGGCCAAATGGTATGAAGCGCAGAGCGATCATTTTGTTATCTATGCCGATGACAGCGAAAAAGATGTACGCCGTTATGCGGAAATGCTGGAGCGTTACCATGCTTCGCTGGAATTTGTGACCGGCCGCAAGATCGGCGTGCCCAGCCCCTCCAACAGGGTCACAATTTTTGCAGTCGGCAGCCAGCGCGATGTTCAAAAGTTGATGGGAGAAGGCAGCAGAAATGTCGCAGGATTCTACGTCCCGAGCGCCGGTGGATCGCGCGCCTTTGTGCAGGATATCCGGATAAAAAATGGCTATCCGGATATTTCCACCATCGTTCTGCTGCATGAATATGCGCATCATTTTCTAATCGCGTCCTCCCGCTTTGCCAGACCACGCTGGTTGGATGAAGGGGCAGCGGAATTCTTCGCTTCGGCCGGTTTCCCTATCGACGGTAGCGTGTTGATTGGCCGCCCAGCTGTCCATCGTGCAGGCGAGCTCGCCTATGCCGACGAAGTCACAGCGGAGGAATTGTTCGATCCTGAGCTATATGAGCGCAACAAAGGCCGGCGTTACGATGCATTTTATGGCCGTAGTTGGTTGCTCTATCATTATCTGAACTTCTCCGAAGACCGCAAAGGACAGCTGAACGCTTATCAGCAGCGCGTGATTGACGGCGCCTCTGCCATTGATGCGGCGCGCGAAGTGTTTGGCGATCTGCATGCGCTGGAGTTGGAGCTTGACCGCTATATGAAGCAGCGCCGGATGTTCACTTACAACCTAAAGCCCGAATGGATCGATCCGGGCATGGTAACTCTGCGCGAATTGCCGCGCGGAGAAGCCGAAATGATGCCGCTGCGGATCAAATCACAGCGCGGCGTCAATGAAGAACAGGCCGCCGAGATCGTGGCCGAGGCCCGCACAATTGCCGCCAAATATCCTGATGATGCCGGTGTGCAGACTGCCTTGGCGGAAGCCGAATATGATTCGGGCAATGATGCCGCCGCAATCGCCGCCGCCGACCGCGCCATTGCAATCGATCCTGCACGCAAGAATGCCTATGTTCAAAAGGGCTATGCGCTGTTCCACGTGGCGGAGGATGCTGAAGACCGCGACGCAGCCTATGCGGCTGCCATGAAGCCTTTTGGCGCACTCAACAAACTTGAAAACGATCACCCGCTGCCGTTGATTTATTACTACCGCAGCTACACCGACCGCGGAATGGAGCCGGTTGAAAATGCCAAATTGGCGCTTGAACGCGCGGCAATGCTGGCGCCCTTCGATCAAGCGCTGTGGTTTCAGGTCGGGATGATGCAAGCGACTGAAGGCAAAATTGAACTGGCTAAGCTGAGCATCAAACCTCTCGCCAACGACCCTCACGGCAGACGCGGTACAAGCCCGATGAAACTGATTATGGCTGCGCTGGAACGGGCGGAGGAAGGAAAGCCGCTGGACATGTCCCTGTTCGCCAAGGCGATATCAGACAATGACAAAGGGGGCGGGGACGGGGACAACGAAGGGGATGACGAAAGTCCGGTAGACCCCGAAAATGAAAACGCAGGGGAAGGCTAGGCTCCCCCTGCGTCTGCAAAACGTGAATTGAGGCGGCTAGATTAGCGCGATATCATACCCGTCACGATTGAACCAAGTATACCGCCAAGTGCTCCGCCACCAGCACCAGAAGTGCCATCGCCGCCGCCAGCTTTCTTGGCCATATAGCCGGCCGCTGCCATCGCAAGGATTGGCAGCATCTTCTTGATTACCGCCTCATCAATGCCGGTTAGCGCGGCCACTTCGCCCGCAACACCGCGGCTGACTTCTTTGCCGCCGAAAATATTACCGAGAATATCGTTGCCTTGCTGCGTTGGCGTAGGGCTCTGGCCCAAAACCGCGTCGAGCATATTGCCGCCGCCGCCGCCCAGGATTGCTCCGGCCAGCCCGCCCAAACCGCCAAGAGCGTCACCGCTGCTGGCACTGCCGCCGGTTGCGCTACGCCCCATCCCGGCCACAATCGCCGGAAGAAGCGCACTTGCGCCTATCTTGGCCGTCTGGGGATCAATCCCCAATTCGCCGGCCATACTTTCGATGACACCGCTTTGCTGAAGCATTTGTGCAAGGCTCATTCTATTCTCCCAATGTAGCTAAAATTCTGAACCGGTTTATTTCTTGCCGAATAGGCCCTTGGCAAAACCAGCAATTTCGTCGAGCGGATTTCCGTCGCCGTTCTGGTCGATCATGCTGGCGAATTTCGCAAGCGAACCCTCGCCGCCGATCTGGTCCTTGATCTGGCTCAGAATATCGGTGCTCATGCCAGTTTTCGCCGCTGCACCTTCAACCGTATCACCGGCTTCGCCATGCGCTTCACCCAGTGCAGCAACAGCTTTGGCAGCCTCGGCCGGATCAATGCCGAGTTTCTCAGCCATATTCTTGACCGTTGGATTGTCGGTTACTTGGCTCAAAATTGTGTCAAAAAGTCCCATTGTCATTCTCCGGTTTGTGAGTCGCGCGGCATTTGCAGTCTTGGCCTTTACCACATCATGAACGGCATTGCGCAAATAACTATCGGAGAAATCACATCTAAAATTGGCCAGATTTGAAAATTGGCCAGATTTGAAAATTGGAAAGCCCCCTTCCCGTTCAATC
>JBATLU010000353.1:0-6677 GCA_049289475.1 Pontixanthobacter sp.
CGTCGGATTAGGTGACGCCGCCAAACGTCGGATCGGAACCTACTCAAAAGGAATGCGCCAGCGCGTCGGCTTGGCTCAGGCATTGATCGGTAAGCCTCGTCTCATGGTTCTCGACGAACCAACGAGTGGACTGGACCCGGTTTCACGCCGAGATTTTTATGCGATTCTGGACGAGTTGGCGGGCAAAGGCACAGCCATCCTTCTTTCAAGCCACGCACTAACCGAAGTCGAAGCCAGAACCGATCGAATTGCAATTCTCAGCCGTGGCAAGCTCGTCGCCAACGATTCTCTGGCTGGCCTTCGCCGTCGTGCAGCTTTGCCGATTCAGCTTCAGGTTTCCGCCCGCGTCGATACCGTCGATGAGGTCGCGCGTCGCCTTTCAGGAAACAGATTGAATGGCACTCGCGTCGACATAACCTGTCGAAGTAACGACAAGCTGAGCCGCCTCGCTGATATTGCTAACCTTGGCAATCTCATCGAGGACGTTGAAATCGTACCGCCAAGCCTCGAAGAACTGTATGCCCATTTCAGCCATGGAGGTGCATCCTCATGAGCAGAACTTTCGCGGTAACGACATCCGAATTTCGAATTGCGTCTCGCAATCGTTGGGTTGCAATCTCAATCCTCATGATGGCGACGTTTGCGTTGGTCCTCTCCGCGGCAGGCAGCTCGCCGACGGGCAATCTTGGCGCCGACAAACTCTCTGTAACAGTCGCCAGTCTGACAAGCCTCGCCGTCTATCTGGTGCCGTTGGTTGCCTTGTTGATGTCGTTTGATGCCATTGCCGGAGAAGCCGAGCGCGGCACGCTTCCCTTGGTACTCTCTTATCCCGTATCGCGTTCGGAGATACTTGCTGGAAAAATGCTGGCACACCTCAGCATTCTCGCGCTGGCTCTTGTCGTCGGTTACGGTATCGCGGCAGCCGCTGCGCTCATGTACGACGCAGAATCAATACGCGGATTGACAGCTCTCATTAGATTATTCTGGACATCACTCCTGCTCGGAGCAGTCTTTCTCGGCATTGGCTACGCAACGTCGGCCGTCATGCGCCGGCCCGGTGCTGCTGCAGGCGCGGCAATTGCGATTTGGCTCATCATAATTGTACTGTTCGATCTCGCACTCTTGGCAGCAGTCGTTGCCGATAACGGCGGAGTGTTCACGCGCTCCATATTCCCGTGGTTGCTCGTCGCCAATCCCGCTGATGCATTCCGCCTCTATAACCTGTCCGCTTCGGAAGCGACCGCAGCAGCCGGCGGCATTGCAGGCGCAGCAAACGGCATACCGCCAATGCTGGCACTTGCCTCTCTCGCGACTTGGTCCGTGCTGGCCTTTGTGCTTGCCGCCGCAGCTTTCCGAAGGGTGACGCCATGAGGAAAATTCTCCTGGCCATCTGCTGCACGCTCGCGTTGTCCGCCTGCCGCAGCGACACAGCTCAGAACAAGCCCGCACCCGTAAAGATGACGCAAGATGCGCTCGGCTTCTATTGCCAGATGAACCTGACCGAGCATCCTGGCCCCAAAGCACAGATCCACCTGGAGGGCCTGCAAGCACCTTTGTTCTTCGCGCAAGTCCGCGATGCCATTGCCTATCAGCGCATGCCTGAGCAGTCTCACGCCATTCGTGCGATCTACGTTTCAGACATGGCAAAGGCGGAGAGTTGGAGCAGCCCTGGCATAGATAATTGGGCAACCGCTGAAGATGCAATTTACGTTGTAGGGTCTCGTATTGCCGGAGGCATGGGCGCTGCCGAAATCGTTCCTTTTGGCGACCAATCATCCGCGGAAAAATTCATCCAGAAGAACGGCGGCGAGTTGCTCAAGCTCAGCCAGATACCAGACAGCATGGTTTTAGCCCCCGTCGAGATGCCCGTCGACAAGGACGGAAATTTCGTGCCGCCTGAAGCCAACACGAACGCCGCTAACTGAACAAAACTGCAAGGACCGCCACAATGGCACACCTGAGCCGACGTCGATTCCTGACCATCGCGGCAGCTGCTGCATCAGCGGGAGGCTTGCCACTGGGGAACACTGCGCACGCCGAAACCACCAGACATTGGCTTGGCACTGCACTGGGCGCGCGCGCATCGATACGGCTCGATCATCCTGACGCATACAACATCATTATTGCGATACGCGCGGAACTAGACCGGCTCGAACAGATTTTCAGTCTCTACCGTGCCAGTTCCGAACTTTCCCGCCTCAATGGAAGCGGTAAGCTGCTGCACCCATCCTTTGAGATGGTCGAGCTGCTATCCCTTTGTGATTCAATTCATTCAGCAACATCTGGGCTATTTGACCCAACCATCCAACCGGTCTGGGCGACTTACGCGGAGAACTACGCCTCGGAGCGCATACCCGAAACGACAGCGATTGAAGCCGCATTAAAGCAAACCGGATGGTCAAAAGTTTCCTTTTCGCCTGAGCGCATAACGTTGCACGAGGCCGGCATGGCGCTGACATTCAACGGAATCGCACAAGGTTTCATTGCCGACAAGATTGCCCGATTGCTGCGCGAAAAGGGACTTGGAAATATACTTGTCGACACGGGCGAGTTCTATGCACTGGGTCCTATGCCGAACGGTAAAGAATGGCCGGTCGAATTAAAATCAGAGCAATCCAGCGCACCGTACCGCAAAGTAAGCCTCTCAGATGCCGCGCTTGCAAGTTCAGCTTCACTCGGCACCGCCTTCGATCCCGCTGGCCGCGTCGGTCACATCATCGATCCACGAAGCGGCCGGACGGCACCGTCAAATTTTCCGCTTATTACTGTTCGCGCACCAACCGCCGCACGAGCAGACGCATTCAGCACAGCAATGTGCCTGATGACCGCGGAAGAAATTGACAAGCTTGCCGCGTCACAAAGCGACATCCGCGTATATTTTTGATTGCAGTGATGCCTGATCAGGCTGGAGCTGAGATGCCTTATTGCGGCAAACTCAATCCAGCGTCCGTCTAAAGCGCGTTACCGCAATCCCCATTGCAATAGTCGTCAGCGCAACAAGCCATATGATCTCTGTTGCGAGATCACCCGCATCAGCGCCCTTGAGCATGATACCGCGAACCACACGCAAAAAATGCGTCAACGGCAGCATTTGGCCTATTGCCTGAGCCCAGCCCGGCATTCCCAGAAACGGGAACATGAAGCCGGACAGCAGAATGTTGGGCAGAAAAAACATCATCGACATTTGGATGGCCTGCAGCTGATTGCGGGCAATCGTCGAGAATGAATAGCCAACCGATAGCGTCGCGGTAACGAACAGCACTGTCACTGCCACCAGAAGTGTAAGGCTGCCCTCAATAGGAACCGCAAAAATGGTGACACCAGCGAGAAGAATGACTGCGGCCTGAAGGAATCCAACAAGAATATAGGGCGTGATTTTCCCTAACATGATCTGGATTGGATTGATCGGCATCGACAGCAGGCTCTCCATCGTTCCGCGCTCGACTTCCCGCGTAACCGATAAAGACGTAAAAATCAGCATCGTCATTGTGAGAATAGTGCCCAACAAACCCGGCACGATATTGAGCGACGTTACGATCGCAGGGTTGTAGCGACGCTGCGAGACAATAGAAAATGCAGGTGCCGCTTCCTGATTATCAGGAATGGCGTGAAGTCCACGAAGCGCCGTCGTGATAACTCCATCTAACGCGCCAAGTGCCGTTCCCGCCGCAACGGGATCAGAAGCATCAGCAATCACCAGCATTGACGGCTTCTCGCCGCGGCGAACGTCTCGCGCGAAATTGACGGGAATTTCAACACCAAACAAAATCTCACCGGACTTGATCCATTGGTCCATTTCAAGTGGCGTGCGCGCAATATGCGTCACCTTGAAGTAGGCGGTATTTTGCAATGCCGCTACGATCGCACGGCTAACGTCGGTTTGTTCCTGGACCAAAACGGCGGTCGGCAGGTAACGCGGATTCATATTAATTGCAAAGCCGAACAAGAAGAGTTGCATCAGCGGCACGATAATCATCGTCGCAAACGTAATGCGGTCGCGTTTGAGCTGGGTAAACTCCTTCGCAAACATGGCCACAAACCGGGAAAAGGATAAGGATGCTGCAGATGCTGACGACTTTGTCATGGTTGCGCCTGACCGAAGTTATCGCGGCTACGCTGCATGAGATCGATGAACACATCTTCCAACGAAGGTTCACTGCGTTCCAATGTAAGTCCCGCGCGCCCCTTGTAAGCGCCAAGCGATTGTTCCAACGCAAGTCGGTCTCTGCCTGACACGTGAAGGCTGTTCCCGAATGGCGCCACCATGTCGACGCCTGGATCTTTCTCAAGTTCGAGCGCCAATGCGTGTGTATCCCGTGCCGTGACCGTCCACGTTTCCAAATGCGAACGCTTGATTACCTCCTCCACTGTTCCATGCGTCAAAAGCTGGCCGTAAGCGAGATATGCAATCTCATGACACCGCTCGGCTTCATCCATGTAGTGGGTTGAAACAAGCACCGTGAGGCCTTCAGCCGCCAACGCATGAATCTCACTCCAGAAATCACGCCGCGCCTTTGGGTCAACGCCCGCTGTCGGTTCATCCAAAAGCAAGAGTTGCGGATTGGGCAAGATACAAGCGCCAAGCGCGAGACGCTGCTTCCATCCACCTGATAGCTCACCAGCGAGTTGGTTTTCCCGCCCGCCAAGTCCCAATCTCGCGATAGCATCGTCAGCAGCCTGCGAGGGTGACGGCAACCCATAGATGCGCGCCACGAACTCCAAGTTCTCCTTGATCGTAAGATCCTGATAGAGGCTGAAGCGTTGCGTCATATAGCCGACGTGTTCCTTAATTCGATCGCTCTCGGTAAGTATGTTGTAGCCAAGACATGTCCCTTGGCCGCTGTCAGGCGTCAAAAGTCCGCACAGCATTCGAATGGTCGTCGTTTTGCCAGACCCATTCGGCCCAAGAAAGCCATAGATCTGGCCGCGCTTCACGCTCATCGAAAGATCACGAACGACGACTTTGTCGCCAAATGATTTCGTCAATCCTTCCACGCGGATCGCGATATCGTCGTCACTGGTGTTTTGGTTCGACATTGGCTACGTCCTGACGAACGGGCTCCACTGTGATCGGCAGCCCAACCCGCAAATGTTTATTGTTATCTTGCGGCAGCGCATCGACACGGAACACGAGCTTCGCTCTCTCTTCGCGACTGAAGATCACGGGCGGCGTGAATTCTGCTTCCGTCGAAATGAACGAAACCGTTGCCTGAATGGGCGTTCCACAACCATCACATGTCGCCTGGACCTTTTGCCCCGGCGACATTCCTGCGAGTTGAGGCTCGGACACATAGAAGCGAAGCTTCACGTTTCCAGGCGGTAGAAGGGAAACAACCGCGCGCCCGGCAGAAACGACTTCTCCTTGGCGGAAGAAAATTTCCTGCACAATGCTATCGGCGGGTGCAACCACCGCCCTACGGTCAAGACTGACCCGCGCAGCACTCAATCGCGAGCGCGCCTGTTCTACGACTGCACGCGCGGCCTCGATGTCCTCGTCGCGCGCCTTGAGCCGCGCCACTTCAATCTGCTGTTGCGCAGCGGCCAGCGAAGCTTGATCGCCCGCGAATACCGCGGCTGCATCATCAAGACGCGACTGTGGCGCAGTGCCCTTGGCTACGAGATCCTGCGCACGGGCAAGCTCAGGGCGAGACTTCTCCAGCGCCGCCGCTGCCCGCGTCTTTTGTGATTCAAGTACCGCTATTTCTTCTGGGCGTTGTTGTGCTGCCAGCGCTTTCGACAGACGCGCCTCAGCCTCGCTCAGCGTTGCCTCAGCCTGCTGCATCTCGGCTGCCTGTATATCGTTCTGAACGGCAAAAAGACGATCGCCGTGCTTTACGGACGCACCCTCCTTTACCAAGAGAGTCGTTAGCCGCCCAGCTTCGTCGGGACCGACAAAGAGAAAATCCCCCTCAATCCATCCCTGCCAGCTCAAGTGTGCCGGTTGGCGCGTATAGTAGTTCCACCCCCAGCCGAGGCCGGCCACAGCGATGATTAGAAACACAATTAGAAGACGCTTTTTCATCGACGCTTACCCCGCGCTTTTGCCGTAAGCAATTCCACGTGAGCCGAAAGAACACCCTTTGCATCGAGCGGATCAATCCGTGCGAAAAGGCCGTCCCATACGAGCAAAAAGATAAGCGGAGCCACGATAAGTTGCGGATATCGAAGCGGCCCGTCACTTGCCAGTTGACCACTCTTGCGCAGAGTGCTCGCGACACCCTCGATCATCGTCAAGGCGCGTGAAATGACCTCGCGATGATAAAAGCTCGCAATCTCCGGGAACCTTGGTCCCTCCGCGATGATTAATCGAACGATGAGCTTGCGATCGGTCTCGAGAATTTCGCGCTGGAATAGCGTGAAAATTCTATCGAGCCGTTCTTCAGGCGGGCACGTCTGGTCAACCGTTATGTTTGCCAGATCATCGAGCAGCGGCGCGACGGAGGAATGCACGAGCGCCTCAAACATCGCCTGCTTGTTGGGGTAATAGAGATACAGAGTGCCCTTCGCGACTCCGGCCCTGCGCGCAACCTCATCAAGCCTTGCCGCTTCAAATCCGTGCTGTGAAAAGACCTGCAGCGCGGCTTTCAAAATTCTATCGCTCTTGGCTTCTGCGTCGGCTTTCGATCGCTTTGGCCTGCCAGTGCGCTTTTTAGCGATCTTGGGCCCAGCTTCTATAC
>JBATLU010000354.1:0-20832 GCA_049289475.1 Pontixanthobacter sp.
AGTTTGCTCGACAGAAGAGTGTAAAGTCCCCATATCACCACCATGCAAATCCCTCCCAAACCCTGGCCGACTGGTCTTGCCGAACAGCCCGAAGCGCTGGTTCGCCGTGTACTCGCTCCCAATCCTTCGCCCTATACCTACACCGGAACACAGACCTATCTCGTTGGCGCAGAAGGGGACGTCGCCGTTATCGATCCCGGCCCGGCAGAAGATACCCATTTGAACGCGCTGATCGCGGCGATTGGCGATGCAACAGTCACCGCGATCATGTGCACGCATACGCACCGCGACCATTCCCCTGCTGCAGCCCCCTTGGCCGCGCGCACCGGCGCGCCGATTGTCGGTTGCGCGCCGCTCGTGCTCAAAGTTGACGGCCCGCGTTCGGATGAGAGTTTTGATACCACCTATGCGCCAGACCGGGTGTTGCTCGACGGCGAACAGATGACCGGCACCGGCTGGACGCTGACCGCAGTTCACACCCCCGGGCACACCTCGAACCATCTGTGCTTCGCGCTGGAGGAAAGCGGCGCGCTGTTTACCGGCGATCATGTGATGGGCTGGTCGACCAGCGTGGTCATCCCGCCCGACGGTGACATGGGCGATTATATGCGCAGCCTCGACAAGCTCTACACGCGCGAGGACCGGGTCTATTACGCCGCGCACGGCGCACCGATCGACAAGCCGCGTCAATTGGTGCGCGGGATGATGGGCCACCGCCGCCAGCGCGAGAACCAGATTATCCGCTTGATCGGCCAAACACCGCAAAGCATCGAAGATTTGGTGCCGCAAATGTATAAGGGCCTCGATCCGCGACTGACTGGCGCAGCGGGTATGAGCGTCAAGGCACATCTGCTTGATCTGGAACGAAAAGGGATGGTCAAGAGTTCAGGGGATATATGGCAAACACAGTAAACGAGCAGGAAATTCTGGCGGATAGCGTAAGGGCGCCACCAGTCGCGGAATCCCCTTATCAGGGGCAGTCGCTGGCGCGTATTCAAGCTGTGCCGTGGCTGATCGTGATATTGCTGATGGCGCTAACCGCATGGCTTGGTTGGCGGACGTTCTTCTATCAGGAGGAAGGCGATCCGGTCGGCAGCGCGATGCTCGCGTTTGAAAAACAAAACTCGCTTACTGTGTTCAGCAGCCGGTTTGAAGTGGTTGCAGAAAGCGTCAACAAAACATCGCTCGGCCCGATCACTTTGGCCGAATCGCGGCAGGCGGCGATCATCCCCGCACTGGTCGAATACCGGCTCGATCTCTCGACAATGGACCGCGACCGGTTCCAATGGGATGCAGGATCGGACAGTCTCGACGTAATCCTGCCCGCGCTGAAAATCTCGCGCCCCAATCTCGACGAGGCGGAGCAGAAAACCTTCACCGATGGTGTATGGGTAACGCGCGGCGCGGCGCAGAATCTCAGCCGCGAAAATTCACGTCAGGCTGAGGTGAAGGCCGCTGCCTTCGCCAAAAATCCGCAAATTTTGGCTTTAGCGCGCAGTGCGGCTAAGGAAGCAGTCAGACAGAATCTGACTGTCCCGCTGCAAATTGCGGGGTATAAAGACATTACCGTAAATGTCCGTTTTGACGGAGAAAAGGTTCAGAAATGAGCGACGCTACCAAAGTTCCCGCCGGCGATGATCTGCTCGCCGAAATCAACCGTCTGCGCAAGGAACGCAACGCGGTTATTCTAGCACATTATTATCAGCGACCCGAAATTCAGGACCTCGCCGATTATGTCGGGGATAGTTTGCAGCTGAGCCAGATGGCGGCGGAAACCGATGCCGATGTGATCGCCTTTTGCGGTGTGAAGTTCATGGCGGATACCGCCAAAATTCTCAGCCCTGACAAGATCGTGGTGCTGCCCGATATGGATGCCGGCTGCAGCCTGGAAGACAGCTGCCCGCCGGAAAAATTCAAGGCCTTCCGCGAGGCGCATCCCGACCATATCGCGCTGACCTACATCAATTGTTCAACCGAAGTGAAGGCGCTTTCGGACGTCATCGTGACCAGCTCCAGCGCGGAAACCATCCTCCAGCAAATTCCTGCCGACCAGAAAATCATCTTCGGCCCCGACCGGCATCTCGGCGGATACCTCAGCCGCAAGTTCAACCGCGAAATGCTGCTGTGGCCTGGCGTGTGCATCGTCCACGAGGCATTCAGCGAAACCGAATTGCTCAAGCTGAAAGCGCAGCATCCCGATGCTCCGATTGCCGCGCATCCCGAATGCCCGCCGACGATTGTCGATCACGCCGACTATGTCGGCTCAACCAGCGGCATTCTGAAATTCGCCAAGGAATTCCCGGGCGACACGCTGATCGTCGCGACCGAACCGCATATCATCCACCAGATGGAAAAGGCGCTGCCCGAGAAAACCTTCATCGGCGCGCCCGGCGCAGACGGCAACTGCAACTGCAACATCTGCCCCTATATGGCATTGAACACGCTCGAAAAACTCTACACCGCGCTGCGCGATCTGGAACCGCGCATCGAAATCGAGGAAGGCCTGCGTTTGCGCGCAAAGAAGAGCCTCGACGCGATGCTAGAAATGGCGAGCGGGACGGTTGGCAAGGGTGATTTGGGGCCCGCCTAATTCCGTCGCCCCTCACCCGTTCTGCTAGCGTCACCGCGCAAACAGGGAGCGCCCGCCAATGCTGACTCGCCTTCGCGCGGCAATCCAGTCGATCAATGCCAGTTACTGGTTCTTCCCGGCGCTGTTTGCGCTGCTGGCGATTGTGCTCGCCTCGCTCACCATCGAGCTTGACCGGTCGGGCTGGGCCGACTGGTTGGGCGAGATTGTGTGGCTGCACCCGGCCCGCCCCGATGGTGCGAGCAATATGCTTACTGTTATTTCGGGCAGCATGATCGGTGTCGCCTCGACCGTGTTTTCGATCACGATCGCCGCAGTGGCCTATGCCAGCGGCACCTATGGCCCGCGCCTGCTGACCAATTTTATGGAGGACCGCGGCAACCAGTTGAGCCTCGCGACCTTCATTGGCACTTTCGTCTATTCATTGACGGTTCTGCGGACCGTGAGGACCGGCGAGGAACAGAGCCTGATGCCGACCACCGGTGATGCCGCCAACATGGCCGGTTTCGTGCCGCAATTGTCGCTGCTGGTTGCCTATGCGCTAATGGCGCTGTCGATTGGCGTGCTGGACTATTTCCTCAACCACATTCCCGCCTCGATCCGGATCAACACCGTGCTACAGGAAATCGGCGAGCGGCTGATCCGCGATATTGGTGCAACCTTCCCCGATCCTGCTGACGGCGAAGTCGAGATGAAGGCCCCGCAGGGAGCGCCGGTAAAGGCGCAGGACACCGGCTATATCCAGGTGATCGATTTTGAGGGTCTGGACGATCTTGCGCGGTGCCACGACGCGGTGATGAAACTGGCGGTGCGAACCGGCGATTTCGTCCACCGCGATTTGCCGCTGGTCTATTGGGCTGGGGACGAGACACACGAAGATATCGACGGCGAGGTGCGCGATTGCTTTGCGTTGGGCGGAATGCGCACGCCCAGTCAGGATCTGCATTTCCTGATCGACGAGCTGGTGGAAATCGGGCTGCGCGCCCTCTCTCCCGGGATCAACGATCCCTTTACGGCGGTTACCTCGATCCATTGGCTAGGCGCAGCGACCGCGCAATTGGGGCAACGCAAGCTGGTCCGCAGTTTTGGCGGCGCGCGCAATCCGGATGAGGATGCATTGGTGCAGCTGAACGATGATTTCGCGCATTATGTCCAACGTGGCTTTGGCGGCTTGCGCTCTGCCATGGCGGCCAGTCCGATTGCCGCGATGGTCGCCTTCGACGCGATGGTCAAGGCGGCGGGGACGCTGGAGGATGCTGCCCGCCGCGCCGATCTGACAGCCGAAGCAGGCCAATTGATGCGGCAGGCGCGCGAATGTCTGACCGGCCCCGATCTGGAGCAGGTCGAGGCGCGCTATCAAGAACTCAAGAACCGCTCTGACTAACTCTCGGTCAAGTCGGGCGGAACCGCGCGTTCGCTGCGATTGCCGCGCGCCATCACCAGCGCAGATCCAAGCAAAGCCATTCCCAGCACATCAATCCAGCCAACCGTCTCGCCAAAGGCATACCAGCCGGTCAGCGCGGCCACGGCAGGCTGGGTCAGCAAAGCCAGCCCGATCATCAGCGGCGGGAAATGGCGCAGGCTGAACACCAGCAGGCCCTGCCCAACCAGCTGGCTGAGAACCATCAGGATAATAATCGGGGTCCAGTCGGTCGGGATTACCGGTTCGCCCCGTAGCAAGGCTATACCAAGCAGCACCGGCGCGCCCGCTGCGCTCGCCCAGAACAATACGCTCCAGCTGCCCAGCGTCGAACGGGTTTTCTGGAGCAGTAACAAATAGACCGCGTAGAACATCCCGGCGAGCAGGCAGAACAGATCGCCAATCACCGTCGAAGTCGAGACTTCAAACGATTCGCCGAACAGTATCGCCGCCCCGCTCAGCGCGAAGATGATCGCCAACCACTCGCTGCCCGCAGGCAAACGGCGCAACATGACGAAACCCCAGACCATCAATATCAAGCTGCCCGAATTGCCGAACAGCGTGGAATTGGCCAGCCGGGTCAGCTCGATCCCGAGATGCCAGCTGGCGAGATCGAACCCGAATGCTGCCCCCGCCAGCGCAAGTATCCATAGGCTAGAGCCGCGCACCGCGCCCAGATTCTCGCCCGTCGCCTTTGCGAACAGCGCCAGAAACGGCAGCGCGAGGAACAGCCGCCAGAAACCGGCCGACACTACCCCGCTATCGGCCAGCCTTACCGTCCATGGCCCCAATGCCAGCGCAGCATTGCCGAGCAGTAACGCCGCCAACAGCGCCCAGCGCGGCCAAGTGCTACTATCTCGCCTAGTGGGCTTTGTTGCGGTTGCATTGCGCATATTCGCCCCTTAGCTGCGATATACGCAAAACAAAGCAAATTTCAGAAGCGGAGCCAAAATGCACGATACACTTTTCCAACCGATCAAGCTGGGCGCGATTGATGCCAAGAACCGTATTTTGATGGCCCCGCTGACTCGCGGCCGCGCGACGTCTCCTGGTTTCGTGCCCAATGAAATGATGGTTACCTATTACCGCCAACGCGCCAGCGCCGGGCTGATTATCAGCGAAGCGACCGGCATCAGCGTGGAAGGACTTGGCTGGCCCTCTGCTCCGGGTATCTGGAGCGACGAGCAGGTCGCCGGTTGGAAAGCTGTTACCGATGCCGTCCACGCGGAGGGCGGAAAAATCATTCTGCAAATGTGGCATATGGGCCGGATTGTGCATCCCGATTTCCTTGGCGGCGAACCCGGTGTTTCGGCCAGCGCGACCACCGCGCCCGACCATGCGCATACGCCCAGCGGCCGCAAACCGCACGAACAGGCACGCGCGCTCGAACTCAGCGAAATTCCGCGCGTGGTTGCGGATTACAAACACGCCGCAGAAAATGCGAAGAAGGCAGGATTTGACGGGGTTCAGCTTCACGGCGCCAATGGCTATCTGGTTGACCAGTTCCTGCGCGAAACGACCAATCTTCGCACCGACGAATATGGTGGTTCGCCCGAAAACCGCACGCGCTTCCTGCGCGAAGTGCTTGAGGCTTTGATCGATGTCTGGGGCGCTGACCGCGTCAGCGTGCGCCTGTCGCCCAATGGTGAAACGCAAGGCGCGGATGACAGCAATCCGGCAGCAATCTTCGGCGCAGCGGCCAAGGTGGTGGAAGAACTGAAACTCGGCTTCCTTGAATTGCGCGAGCCTGGCCCTGAAGGAACCTTTGGCCGGACCGATGTGCCCAAGCAAAGCCCGATGATTCGCAAGATCTACACCGGCCCGCTGGTGCTCAATTCTGACTACACAGCGGAAGATGCTGTGCGCGATATTGATGCAGGCTTGTGTGATGCGGTCGCGTTTGGCCGTCCGTTCATCTCCAACCCCGATCTGCCAGACCGCATTGCCAAGGGCGCCGAATGGGCCCCCAATGTCAATGTTCCGCAAAGCTGGTATCTGCCGGGCGAGGCGGGATATATCGATTATCCGACACTTGCGGAGCAATAGATCCGCGCGGCAAACACTCCTTAAGAATTTGGCGTTATTGCTCAACGGATGAGATCGTGGTTATTCGTTGAAGGCAATAACGCCAATAAGCTGGCAAAGGCACCGATGGTCGGTGCTGACGCACTGGTCGTCGATATCAGCATGATTCCTACCGGCGAGAACAGCGCTGAAATCATGCAAACGATCGCAGAATGGCTCAAGACCTATAGCGACCCGTTGATCGCCAATAAGGCCTTTGCGCGCTGGCTACGGATCAAGCCGCTCGATGCGCCAATGTGGCGCGAGGATCTGGTCATCGCTATGCTCGGTGCGCCCGACGGTGTGATATTGCCCAAGACCACCGGGCCGGAACAAATCCGCATGCTTGCGTCAGAGCTTTACGAGATCGAGCAAAAACTCGGACTCAAGCACAACAGCACGAAAATCATCCCCCAAATCGGTGAAACGCCGCGCTCTGCACTTACCATGGGCGATTTGACCCGCGATCCGCAGCCACGCCTAACCGGATTTGCATGGAATGCAGACAACGTCATGCGCTCGCTTGGTGCCAGCCGCTGCCGCGATGCAGAAGGCAAGTGGACCGACTCGATGCGCCACGTCCGCGCCTCCACTCTGTTTCTGGCCAAGGCGATGGGTGTCATGGCGATTGAAACACCGACCGCTGACCCGCGCAATGTCGAAATCGGACTGGTCGAAGCGCGCGCAGCCAAGCAGGACGGGTTCACCGGTGTTGCCGCAGTCCATCCGCGTCAGATCAGCCTGATCAATCAGGCATACTCACTGACCGCAAGCGAACGGGCGGAGGCAGATGCCATTATCGGCCTGTTTGCGAGCAATCCACAGGCCAAAACTGTCGAGCGTGACGGCGAAAGTCTGGATTTTACCGATCTAGAACAGGCCCGGAAGCTGCGCGCTTTAGGTTAAGCCCTATGCAATCGGGCGCTATCGCGCTTCGCCACCTTCTTCGCTGGCGGGGCTTGCTTCGCTGGCAGGCGAAGCGGCTGCGGCGGGGGATTCTCCGGGTCGATCAGCAGCATTGCTTGACGGCTCCGGGCTATCGGCAGATTTTTCGATCTTGGCGGGCGGCGATTGCGATTTCAGCTGGTCAAGCGGCAGCATCTCGTCGCTGATCGAGCCTTGCTGCACATCGCCTTCTGCATTGAGCGCGCCGGTCGCTGGCGGCGTTTCAGCCGTTTTGTCATTGCAACCGGCCAACAAGACAATTGCAGCAATCGGTATAAGGATGCGGGGGGTCATTCTGTGGCTCCAGACTGTTTGGAAATACTATCGAGGAAAGATTCTGCGCGCGCAAGCAAAGCATCATCCCATTGCTGCGGACTGACCGTTAGCCCCAACCGCGCAAGACTGGTCACCCCGAATTCGGCGATCCCGCAAGGCACAATCCCGCCGAAATGCGATAGGTCGGGGTTGAGATTGACCGAGAAGCCATGCATCGTCACCCAGCGCCGCACGCGCACACCGATGGCACCGATTTTCGCCTCGCTGCCGTCGATATCGCGGGTCCAGATGCCGATCCGACCTTCTGCGCGAAAGCTTACGACGTCGAAATCGCCCAAGGTCGCAATGACCCAACCTTCCAGACAATGGACAAAATGCCGCACATCGCGGCCGCGTTTGGTCAGGTCGAGCAGCACATAGCCGATCCGCTGGCCCGGGCCGTGATAGGTGTACCGACCGCCCCGCCCCGCCTCGACCACTTCAAATCGGGGATCGAGCAACTCGCCGGCGCCAGCGCTGGTTCCGGCTGTGTAAACGGGCGGGTGTTCGAGCAGCCACAGCAATTCGCGCGCTTCCCCTGCCGAAATTGCCCGGTTGCGCACATCCATTTCTGCCAGCGCAATGCGATAGGGAATTTGTCCATCCTCGCGTCTGGTTTCCACGGTCTGTTGGGATTGCAGCGTCATAAACATTGCGTGGCGTGCCAAGGTCAGCTTATCAAGAGGAATTAGAAGCCGCGAGAGGGAAATCGAGCAATGAAATTTGATATGGGCGCAGCATGGAACGAGGCAGTGAGACTCGTCAGTGCAAACAAGGAAGTGCTGGCCATTATCGCCGGTGTGTTCTTTTTCCTGCCTTCTCTGGCGCTCAATGTGCTGGCCCCAGCAACCGAGCTAGAGGCAGCTGCCGGCAATCCCGACCAGATTCGCACAGCGTTAATGGCCTATTTCAGCAACGCCTGGCCCTTCTTCCTGATGTATGTCATCGCCACCTATGTCGGCACGCTCACACTCTATGCTTTGCTGGGCAAGCAGCATCAGCCGACCGTCGGCGAAGCGATCAAAATCGGAGGTTCCGCTCTAGTACCCTATATTGCGAGCAGCCTGATCGTGATGTTGGGCTTGATGGTGACAGTGGCGCTCGTCGCTGGCCTATCCGCCGCGACCGGTTCGGTCGCACTCGCGGTTATCCTCGGCATAGCGATCGCAGCATTGTTTATTTTCCTGAGCTTCCGGCTGGTTCTGGTCGGTCCGGTGATGGCAATCGAAGGTATTTACAATCCAGTCGCCGCAATTGTCCGCTCCTGGAATCTGGTGAAAGGGAATACGCGGTATTTGTTTGCCTTCGTAATCCTGCTCGCGCTTGCAATGGGCGTTGTGGCTGGTGTCTTGAATCTGGTAATCACGCTGTTTGGCGCGATGATGGGCGCCGAAACCGCACTGTGGGTGCAGGCGATCTTCAGCGGCTTGCTGGGTTCGGCAATGTCGGTGCTGATGCTTTCGGTCTACACCGCGATCCACCGGCAATTAGCAGGCGCCACCTCGAAAGAAGATATCCAGACGTTCGAATAAACGCGATTAAGTCAGACGAAGCGGCCCTTTCAGGCGGCCGCGTCTTTCCAGCCCCAGAACAGCTTGCACGGCAATATATTCCAGAATTCATAGCCGGCATCGATATGGCTGAAATGCTTCGCCATAAAATCGCGGGCCCGTGAATTGAATTGATAGACCAGAAATGCACCGCCGGGCCGCAATACGCGGTAGGTTGCCGCTGCAATCGCCGGTCCGACACCGCCCGGCAGCGTTGAAAACGGCAGGCCGGACAAGACATAATCGGCGTGGTCGTGGCCATGGTCGCGGATAATTTCTTCCACATCCACCGCAGAACCCAATACGGCTGTGAAGCGCGGATCGGTAATGGTGCGGTTGAGATAATCGATAAACAACGGGTTGGTGTCGATCACTATCAACGCGCCATCGTGCCGGAGCCGTTCCAGTACCGGACCGCAAAAGGTACCAACGCCGGGGCCATATTCGACAAACAATTTGCACTCGTCCCACTTAACCGGTGCCAGCATCTTGTTGATGGTAAAGCGCGATGACGGGATGATCGACCCGACCATGCGCGGATGTTCGACAAAGCCGCGAAAGAACACGCCCCATTGACCAAGCATACGGTTGACCCGCGCGGCCGCCGAACGTTCAGAAGGCGCAACAATCTGTTTGGTGTTGGTCAAAATGGATCCCGGTTTTGTTTGAAACTCAATCGGCTGAAACGCCAGTCTGAGCGATGAAGCCGCGTTGGCAAATTCAAAGGTGCTTGGCAAGCAATTGGCGGCAAAGCGAGGTGCATCCTATTGCAGGCATTGCCTTGCAAAGCGGACAGGCCTAGCCGAGAAATTGTGCCAAATACCAATTCACCTCGGGGAAATCACTCGGCGGAGCAGGCCGGACATGCGCCGGTTTCGCGCGTGCGGATGACGTTGCTGTTTCTCGTTATGCTAACAACCGCCGCAGGCAACACGGCCATGCAATCGGTTATGCCCAGCATCGGAACCGCTTTGAAGGTTGAGGATTTCTGGATCAGCCTGGCCTATACGTGGTCTGCCCTGCTGTGGGTCATATTTGCTCCGATTTGGGCACGCCGGTCGGACAAACGCGGACGCAAGGCGATGATGGCACTTGGCCTGGCGGGCTTCATCCTGTCGTTCGGCCTATGCGGATTGGTGCTGATTTTCGGACTTGGCGGGATGCTGAGTGTAACCGCAACCTTGCTACTATTTGCCGCCGCGCGCAGCCTCTACGGCGCGTTCGGTTCCGCTGCTCCCCCAGCAGTGCAAGCCTATGTTGCCAGCCGGACTCCGCGCGCGGAACGGACCAAGGCGCTCGCGTTGATTGCATCAAGTTTCGGCCTTGGCACCGCGCTCGGCCCTGCGATTGCACCATTGCTCATCTTACCTGGTATCGGACTGCCCGGCCCGTTCGTGATCTTTGCAATGGCCGGTATCGCGGTGCTTGTTGCATTGCGACTAAGGTTGCCGAATGATGACCCGAGCTTTGCTGCCCGTGGACTCGTGCTCTCGGCACCGTTCAATGCCAGTTCCAACACGGCTTATACCAGCGAGATCGAAGATCACCCTGACCGTGCCGCCAACGATCCAGAACCCGACGATGACATCCCCCGATTGCGATGGACCGACAAACGCCTGCGTCCATGGCTAACTGCCGGTCTGGTTGGCGGGCATGCGCAGGCAGCGCTGCTCGGTTTGGCTGGGTTCTTTATTCTCGACCGTCTTGGTCTGCGCGCTGATCCGGCGGCCGGAACCGGTTCGGTGGCGATGGTGCTCATGTGCGGTGCCTCTGCCACTCTGGTCGCGCAATGGGGCTTGATCCCGATGCTCAGTATGGGTCCGCGCGCGTCAACCTTGTGGGGAATGGCGCTCGGCTTGCTCGGCACGGTCTTCGTGGCGAATGCAGATGATCTGTATACAATAGCTGTCGGATTCTCGGTCGCTTCGCTCGGCTTCGGACTCTATCGTCCGGGCTTCACCGCGGGCGCAAGCCTGGCCGTTACCCGCGCCGAGCAAGGTCAGGTTAGCGGTATCGTCGCATCGCTCAACGGCGCGTGCTACATCTTCGCGCCTGCAATTGGGGTGTGGCTTTACGGCCATCATGAATTGATCGGGTTTTCGACCATCGGTGCCCTATGCCTGCTCGTGCTCGCGCTCGGTTGGAAGACGCTCGATTCAGACGAGGCGCTCGAAGGACGGCGCGACGAAGCCTAGGTATGCCGCGCGGTTTAGAGGATTTCCTCAACCAGCTCTTTCGGCCGGCACAGACGGACGCCCTTGTCAGTCTCGACCAAAGGGCGGTTAATCAGGATCGGGTCGGCAGCCATCGCATCCAGTACGGTGTCGGCATCGGCTGAAGGCAAACCGCGCTCTTCCGCATCGGTGCCCATCAGGCGCAACCCCTCTGCCGGAGACATCCCCGCGTCCTTGAACAATTGCGTCAGCTTGGCCCGCGTTGGCGGCTGCTTGAGATATTCAACCACCGTCACATCGACACCGCTGCGTTCCTGCAAAATTGCAAGCGTGTTGCGCGAGGTGCCGCATTTCGGATTGTGCCAGATGGTGGCTTTCATAGGGAATCTCCTGAGTTTCTTGGCCTTCCTCTAAACCGCAAAGCGTCTCGCCGCAATTCTGCTCCGGCTGAGACAAATAGTATTTGCTTTTGCGACTTAGTCGCAATAGCAGGACGCCTCTTGTCGCGAATGATTCGCAAGAAAGAGGTTTTCAATGTTCTTTGCCCCCGTCCGTCTCGCTCTCCTCAGCAGTGTAGCGCTGGCTCTTCCGCTCCAGTCGCTTTCAGCCGAGGCGGGCGCAGATCCGGACCGTGATTATCTGCCCGGCGAAATACTCGTGCGCGGTGAGGCAGATGGATATGGCAGCGACGATGGGTCAAGCGGCACCAAAACCCCTACCCCGCTGATTGATGTTCCCCAAACTGTCCAGACCATGACCGAAGACCAATTGGAAGACCAGGCCATTACCCAGCTTGGTGATGCGCTGCGGTATATTCCCGGCGTCAGCACCGAGTCGGGTGAGGGCAATCGCGATGCTGTATTTATCCGCGGTCAGGAAACCACCGCCGACTTCTATCTCGACGGGCTGCGCGACGACGGGCAATATTACCGCTCGCTCTATAATGTCGAACGGATCGAAGTGCTTAAAGGTCCCAATGCGCTGATCTTCGGACGCGGAGGCGGTGGAGGTGCCATCAACCGCGTCAGCAAGATCGCCAAATCGGGCATATCCGCCTATGATTTCGATGCTTCGGTGGACAGCTTCGGAGGCTTCTCGGTCACCGGCGACGTCAACCATCCACTGGGAGAAAATGTAGCGCTGCGTGTCACCGGTACTTACGAAGAATTCGACAACGACCGCGATTTCTTCAGCGGTCGGTTCATCGGCTTTACCCCGACGCTAACCGCCGAACTCGGCCCCGATACGCGGCTAACCGCCAGCTACACCTATGACGATGACGAGCGGCTGACCGACCGCGGCATCCCTTCGTTTAATGGCGGACCTTTGCAAGGCTATGACAAGACGTTGTTCGGCGATCCTGGATTCAATGTGTCCGACACACAGGTACATATCGCCCGCGCGCGGCTCGACCACCGTTTCTCTGAATCGCTCAGCGCCAATGTCGCAGTGCAATATGCCGATTACGACAAGCTTTATGCCAATGTCGTGCCATCGGGCACCGACGGCACGCAGGTGCAGTTGACGGGCTATCGCAATGAAACCGACCGCCGCAATCTGATCGGACAGGCCAATTTCATCTGGGAAGCCAAGACCGGCGGCATCGAACACATGGTTCTGTTCGGCTTCGAGGCGGGTGACCAAAGCACGCAAGATTCGCGCCGCACTGCGCTGTTCAACACGGGCGGCGGAAGCACAAGCAGCGTATGGGTACCTCTCCAGCGCGTGCTCGACATTCCTGCAATCTCGCCCACCGCCCCGATCCGTGCGCGCGACAGCGATCTGACGACGCTATCGGTCTATGTGCAGGATCAGATCGACATTGGCGAACATGTGCAGATTATCGCCGGGCTGCGCTGGGATCGCTTCGATCTGCAAACCCGCGACACGGTAAGTAGTTCGAGCGCGGCACGGGTCGACGAGAAAGTCAGCCCGCGCGCCGGCCTAGTGATCAAACCGCAGGAAAACCTGTCATTCTATGCCAGCTATGCGCAAAGTTTCCTGCCGCAGTCTGGCGACCAATTCACCAATCTTTCGACCATCGATGCCGGGCTTGATCCAGAGAAATTCGAGAATTTTGAGATCGGTGCCAAATGGCTGATCAGGCCCGACCTGTTCTTCACCGCCGCGCTGTTCCAGCTAGACCGCAGCAACACCACCGCGCCCGATCCGCTCGTTCCCGGCAATGTCCTGCTAACCGGCAGCACCCGCACCAAGGGCGTCGAACTGAATCTGGTCGGCAAGATCACTCCGCAGTGGCAGGCCAATATCGGCTACACCTATCTCGACGGCAAAATCCGCAGCGATACCGATTCCGCCCTCGCCGGAACGCGGCTGGAGCAATTGCCCGAACACCAGTTCAGCCTGTGGAACCGCTTCCAGTTTACCGGCAGCTTCGCGCTGGGCCTCGGTGTTGTCTATCAGGACGAACAGTTTTCATCGGTTAGCAACAGCGTGACCCTGCCCGATTACTGGCGGGTTGATGCAGGCGCGTTTTACGATGTGAGCGACGCGGTTTCGGTGCAGATCAACATCGAAAACCTGTTCAACGAAACCTATTATCCCTCCGCCCATGGCGACAATAATATCCAGCCAGCAGAGCCGTTCAGCGTAAGGTTTGGTGTCCGCCTGAAAATGTAGCGTTACGGCTGTTTAGCCGGCCCCGCTGCGGTGGGTGCAACGATGGCCGGAACCGATTGCGCTGCATCCTGTGCGCTGATTCCCGGCGCGGGCGCGGCGCTAATGGTTTCATTGCGGCGCGCCACGCGGCCTGCACGCTGGATCGCCCTGACCAGCCGCGGATAGACCCCGCAGCGGCACAGATTGGGAATGGCCTGCTCGATGTCGGCTTTGCTCGGATCGGCATTTCTGGCGAGCAAGGCTGCACCCGCCATGACGATACCGGGGGTGCAAAAACCGCACTGAATTGCCTGTTCTGCCACCATTGCCTGTTGCACGGGGTGCGAGCGGTCACGGCTGAGCCCCTCGATGGTCGTGACAAAGCGGCCCTCCGCTTCGGAAATCGAAATCAGGCAGCTGCGTAGGGCCTCTCCGTCGACGATCACCATACAGGCGCCGCAATCACCATTGCCGCAGCCATATTTGGTGCCGGTCAGATTTGCGGCATCGCGCAGCGCCCACAGCAGCGGCGTGTCCGGCGCCATTTCAAATTCGACCGGCTGGTCATTTACCGTCATGCGCGACATCGGCCGCTGCTCCCTGCCTGTGTGATCGCCTGACAGGCGACTGTTCTCGTTGCTATCGCATGACGAACCATCACCGCACAAGCGCCTAGCGGGTCGATGATTGCCCCTTCCCCGCAAGATTTCACGGCGCTAAGGCTGATGTCGATGAGCGAGCATGCCAAACTGACACGCGGGGATATTCGCGGGCATCTCGTCACTCAGGCTGCACCAATGATAATTGGGGTTGCCGCGATCATGTCCATCGGGTTGGTCGATTCCTATTTCATCGGACAATTGGGCAGCAAAGAACTTGCGGCAATCTCGTTCATTTTTCCGATCGGGGTTGCGCTCAGCAGCCTTGGTGTGGGGATTTCGGTCGGAATCAATTCGGTCGTCGCACGCTCGCTCGGCGCGGGCGACATTGAACAGGCGAGCAGACGTGCCAATTTTGGGATAGTCTTCGCCGCCGCTATGGGCGCGGCGATTGCGCTGGCGTTCTATCTGCTGCTGGGTCCGATATTCTCGCTGATGCAGGCTGACCAGGAATTATTGCCGATCATCCGCCAATATATGCGGCTCTACGCGCTCGGTTTTCCGCTGCTGATGGTGATTATGGGCATTAACGGCGTACTTCGCGGACAGGGGGAGGCCCGCAAAACCTCTTACATTTCGATCTGCTATGCCGCCGCCAATTGGGTACTCGACCCGATCCTGATTACCGGAGCGTTCGGGATTGGCGGTTTCGGGGTGGAAGGAGCCGCCTATGCGACCATCGCCGGTTGGGCGCTAGGTCTAATCTTCGGCTTCTACCTGCTCAGCGGCACGCAATTGCCCTTCACCCCTGCAAAGGTCCGCGATAGCCAGATTATCCCGTCGCTCAAGGCAATCGGCAGCGTTGCCGCACCAGCGGCTTTCTCCAACGCGATCAACCCGCTGGGCCTGTCTGTTTTGACCGCGCTGGTTGCGGCGCAGGGGCAGGCAGCCGTCGCAGGCTTTGGCGCAGCAGGGCGGTTGCAGAGCTTCGCTGTCGTCCCACTGCTCGCCCTGTCGGCGGCAATCGGCGGGATCGTTGGTCAGAACTGGGGTGCTGATAAGCCCGAACGCGCGCGTCAGGCAATGCGCTGGGCGGGCGGGTTCAGCCTTATTTACGGTCTAACACTCGCGCTAGTCCTGTTTGCGGCGGGCGCATGGTTTGCCGATTTCTTCACCGACGACCCCGCGATTATTGAACAATTTTCAGCTTACCTGCGGATCGCGGCATGGGGCTATGCCGGATATGGTCTGCTGATCGTTAGTAATGGCGCACTGAATGCGGTCGGGAAGGCCGGATGGGCCCTCATCCAGAGTGCTAGCCGGGTCTTTTTGATCATGCTGCCGGTGGCCTTTCTGCTGCGTGGCAGCTGGGGCGCGCAGGCCATCTATACTGCCGAACTTGCAGCAAATCTGGTTGGCGGCTCCATTGCCGCACTGGTGGTCTGGCGGATTTTGCGCCACAAATAGACAGGCTTATTTGCGCGGCGCGCATTCGAGCGGAATACGGATGACGCTTACCCGATATTAACCATCTCCCCGCCATAAGACCTTCGATGTTGCGGGGGCTATAATTGATGGATGATCTGCTGGCAGATTTCGTTGCGGAAACGCGCGAGATGATTGAGGCGTTGGAAAGCGAGGTGATCGCTTGGGAATCCAACCCGTCCGATCGTGCGCGCCTGGATTCCATTTTCCGCTTTGTTCACACGGTTAAGGGCAATTGCGGCTTCTTCGATTTTCCCCGCCTCGAAAAACTCAGCCACGCTGCCGAAGGCGCGCTGGCCGAAGTTCGTGCAGGTCGGCGGCAGCCCGACAGCCGGTTTGTTTCCGCCGTGCTCGCGATCATCGACCGCATCAGCCATATGACGGGCGCTATCGAAGCCGGGGAACCAATGCCCAAGCAGGGTGACGAATTCCTGATTGCCGCGCTCGAGCCCGACGCGGACGACCCAAATGTTGGGGTTGCGGCGCAAACATCTGCCGACAGAAGTAAACATTCCGAGGCCAGCTCTGCTGCGCTTCGGTCTATCCGCCTGCCTGTGGAATTGCTCGACCGCGTAATGAGCGGTGTTTCCGATATGGTGCTCGCCCGTAATGACCTCGCCCGCCGTCTGCGCGCTGCTGGCAATGAACCGACGCTCGACGGCCCGTTTGAACGCCTGTCGGGCATCCTTACCGATGTGCGCGACGCGGTAACCCGTATGCGGATGCAGCGGATCGAGCACATCTACAATGCTTTGCCGCGGCTGGTGCGCGATCTGTCGGCCGAATTGGGCAAGCAGGTGATGGTCGATTTTGACGGTGGGGATGTCGAACTCGACCGCGAAATGATCGAAATGATCCGCGATCCGGTGACCCATCTGGTCCGCAATGCGATCGATCATGGAATTGAAAAACCGGCTGACCGTATCGCAGCGGGTAAGCGCGAGATCGGCATGCTGGCAATTGCCGCGCGCCAATCGGGCAACCGGATTACCATTGCCATTTCGGACGATGGAGCCGGATTGAATGTCGACAAAATCGGCGAGAAAGCCGTCACCGCAGGTATCGTTACCCAAGCCGACCTTGACGGCATGACCCGCGAAGCCATCGCCAACCTCATTTTCGAGGCCGGTCTCTCTACTGCGGAGCAAGTGAGCTCGATTTCGGGGCGCGGCGTTGGCATGGATGTGGTTCGCGCCAATCTGGAGAAAATTGGCGGAAGCATTTCGGTTGCAATGCACCCCGGTGAAGGGACGATCTTCAATCTTCAAATCCCGCTGACGCTGAGCATAATTTCGGCATTGACCGTCAGCATCGGAACGCAGCGTTTTGCAATCCCGCAATCCTATGTCGAGGAAATTGCGCATGGCGCATCCAGCGCGATCCAGTTTTCGCGCGTTGGCGGGGCCGATCTGGTGACATTCCGTGAGCGGCGGATCCCGTGCCTTACGCTCAACAATATTCTCGGCGTCAACCCGCGCCCTGCCGGGCCCGACCAACGGGTCGTGCTGTTGCGGCTGGGCAATGGCAGTTTGTTTGCCCTCACGGTCGACAGAATTCTCGATCAGGAAGATCTGGTTATCAAGCCGCTTGCACCGATTGTGATGCAGGCAGGAATCTATGCTGGTACCACCCTGCTTGACGATGGCAGCCCGGTGCTGATGCTCGATATTCCCAACATCGCTGCGCGCCACGGGCTGGTCACCGATATCCGTGCACGCCCTTCTCAAGCTGCGCCGCAGACGCAATTGGTCGCAACCGCCAAGGGTCGGACTTTGATGAGCTTCACAGGCTTTGATGGCCGTATCCGCGCGATAGGGATGGAGCTGATCGACCGTATCGATGAAGCGGCGAGTGATGCGTTCGATTTTGACGGCGAGCGGTCGCAGGTGGTGATCGATGGTCAAATCAGGACGGTAGTGGGCGCCGACGCGAATGATGTGCAGACCGGCAAGATCAAATTGCTCCGCTTGTCCGACAGCCGCAGCGAAATCGCTTATGCAGTTGCCGAACTGGGCGAGACTTTTGTCATCACCAGCAGCCTTACTGCTTATGAGAATGACCCGTCGATCGAAGGTATCGCGCTGCTCGGTGACAAGCCGGTTCCGGTCGTGGATGCGTATCGTTTGTTCGCGCTTTTTGGTGGTTCAGCTACCTCGCAGGAGCAACTCATCTGCCGCCTTCCTGAAGGCAACGAATGGGCGCAGCGTATGCTGGCGCCGCTGATTGCCTCAGCCGGATACCGTATTTCCGGACCGGATGATTTGCAGGTCGATGTCGCCATCTCCTTTGACGGTGAGGAACATATTCCGGACACACTGAACGCAGCACAGTTGGTCACGTTGCATGACGATCCCGATAATGGCGCAGCCACCGCTGGCACGATTTACCGGTACGACTGGTTGGCTTTGCTCGAAGCCCTCAAACAGGCGCGGTCCGCCATCGAAAGGAAACGCGCATGAAGGGCGAACTGTTGGTCCTGGTCGAGATCGGTGGGCGCCGGGCTGCAATTCCCGCTGTCGAAGTTCAATCAGTGATCGAGCTGGAAGATATCTATCCTGTCCCGCATGCGCCCGGCCACGTTACCGGTCTCACCGCGATGCGCAGCCAATCATTGACGGTTGTGGATTGCTGCAAGTCGCTCGGGATCGGCAATAGGTCTGGCCCAGGAGAGCGGTCCCCTGTGGTCGAAATTGACGGCTATCTTTATGCTCTGCAGGTCGATCTGGTCGATGATGTCATAGCCGCACAATCCGATCTGTTTACTGTAAGTGGCGGCTTTGGCGCAGCATGGAAAAGCGCCGCACGCGGCATGGTCGAGACCGAACAAGGGCCGACACTGGTGCTCGACGTAAAATCCCTCATTTCAGGCCAGCCAATTACGGCAGCGGCTTAAGCACTTGGTTACTCCGTTCCACTATCACTTGAATAAAGACAAGGATCACCACTTATGAAAAGCTGTCTAATCGTCGATGACTCGCGGGTGATCCGGAAGGTTTCCCGCCATATCCTGGAATCGCTCGGCTTCGATGTCGATGAATCGGAAAACGGCCAGGAAGGTTTGACGCGCTGTATCGCCGAGATGCCCGATGTCATCCTGCTCGACTGGAATATGCCGATCATGACGGGGATCGAATTCCTCATTCAATTGCGCCAGTTGGAAGGCGGCAAGAAGCCCAAAGTTGTCTTCTGTACGACCGAAAACGACATCGCCCATATCCGCGAGGCAATCAGCGCCGGGGCGGACGAATATGTCATGAAGCCGTTTGATCACGAAACACTGCAGATCAAACTGCAACTGGTCGGCATGGCCTGAGGCACAAGCCGTGGGCGTCCAATCCAAACTGATCGAAGCGGCCTCGCCAGCCCAGCGGCACCGGCCCCGCGCAACGCGGGTCATGGTTGTCGATGACAGTCTGACGGTGCGCTCGATCCTCGCGCGGCTAATTGATGCCGAACCCGATCTCGAAATAGTCGCCAAAGCCAGCAGTGCAGAACTTGCCTTGCAACAACTGGCAAAAACACCTGCCGATGTTGTCTTGCTCGATCTGGAAATGCCCGGAATGGGCGGACTGGTTGCGCTTCCCAAGATTCTCGCCGCGAACGACACGACCCAGGTTCTGGTCGTATCCTCATTAACTCAGGACCATGCCGAAGACACGCTTGCAGCCCTTTCGATGGGGGCAGCCGACACGATGGCAAAACCCCAGTCAGGGGAATTCGGGGCGGAATATTGCGCGACTTTGTTCGCCAAAATCAGAGCGCTCGGGCGCAATCGCGCCGGAAATACAAGCTCTGCAATTCCCGCCGCGCCTTCAGCCAGAAAATATGGCTATCAGCCCCAAATGCCCGAGCTTTTGGCGATTGGAGCCTCGACCGGCGGCATCCATGCCATGTGTATTCTGCTACGCAATCTGCCCGCACATCTCAATATCCCGATCCTGATCACGCAGCATCTACCTGCATCATTTATGGGGGTCTTTGCGCGGCAATTGGCGATTGCATCCTCGCGCAATGCGCTTGTTGCAGAAGACGGAATGGCAATCACCGGCAATTCGATCTTTGTGGCACCGGGCGAAGGCCATCTGACCGTCCAAAGGACCGCATCGGGGCTTATCGCCAAGATCACCCATCAGACCATGCCCAGCGGCTGTATGCCATCGGTTGATCCAATGCTGGAAAGTGTCGCGCGTGCGACCGAAGGCCGCGCAATCGGGGTCATTCTGTCGGGCATGGGCCGTGATGGCGCGCTCGGCGCCCGAACATTGGTTGAATCCGGTGGCAATATTCTGGCGCAGGACGAGGAAAGCTCTTCTGTCTGGGGAATGCCGGGTGCCGTGGCCGGAGAAGGCTTGGCAAGCGCCACCCTCCCCCCCGAAAAGCTGGCTGCAAGCATTTTGGCCAGTATGGGAGCAGCGGCATGGAAGTGAGCGAGATATCCCACCGGATAATCGCCGACCTACTTTTGACGCGGACCGGACAACAAATCACCGAAGGCCGCAAATGGCGCGTGGGCACGGCGCTTGCGGGACTGTTTCGCGAACGCGGGATCACCAACACCGACCAACTGGTTTGCCTGTTGGCAGATAAGGGTTCGGAAGCGCTTGCAGAGGAAGTTGTCGAAGCGCTGCTCAATAATGAAACCTATTTCTTCCGCGACCGGATCATGTTCGAATTGCTCGCCAACAGGGTTTTGCCCGATCTTGCGGCCAAACGCAGTGCGAACAAGCGACTCTCGATCTGGTCGGCAGGCTGTTCTACCGGACAGGAAGCCTTATCGCTGGCAATGCTGTTCGCCGATCAGCCATCGACCTGGGACGGCTGGACAATCGACATTGTCGGCACCGATATTTCCCACCGCGCAATCGATGCCGCGCGGCGCGCCTGTTACACCCAGTTCGAAATCCAGCGCGGCCTTGGCGTGCAGCAAATGCTGACCCATTTCCGTGAAACTTCCGTTGGATGGGAACCCAATGATCGCCTGCGCCGGATGGTTCGTTTCAAGCAGCGCAATCTGCTCGATCCAGCCCAAATTCCGCAGCGCTTCGATCTGATCTTATGCCGCAATGTGATGCTG
>JBATLU010000355.1:0-3874 GCA_049289475.1 Pontixanthobacter sp.
GCGGTCCAGCGTGTTGGGCGTGTGCACCAAAGCTTGCCTCGCCGCCGATAATCACATTTTCGGTCAGGGTGAAATCCGCGAGGTTGCGTGCGCGCAGCAAAGCGCGGCTGCGGG
This sequence comes from Pontixanthobacter sp., assembly GCA_049289475.1. Lineage (GTDB taxonomy): Bacteria > Pseudomonadota > Alphaproteobacteria > Sphingomonadales > Sphingomonadaceae > Pontixanthobacter. Next base: position 115 of record JBATLU010000355.1, read on the forward strand.
CGAACAACGCCTCTGCCTGCCGGGCAGCTTTTTCCGCTGCGTCCTCGCCTATGATCGGCTGATAGGCGACCGTGCGCCAGCCGCCGTCGAAAGTGATGCAGGCCTTGTAGGTATCGGTTGGGGCCTGTCCTTTGGCGCCGCTGACCCGGACGCGGTTGGGTGCGATCTGCTCCAAGTGTACTTGGCTGAAATCGCACCGCACATCGGCGACAATATAGTCAGCCGGGTCACTCACTTCGTATAGGATTTGTTCGGAAACCGTTCCGATTGATACAAGTCCGCCTGTCCCCTCGGGCTTGGTGATCACTACACTGCCGTCGGAATGGCATTCACCGATCGGATAGCCAATGTTCGCCCAGTCCGGCACGTCGCGCCAGTCGGTGAAGGTGCCCCCGGAAACCTGAGCGCCGCATTCCAGCAAATGCCCCGCCAGTGTTCCCGCTGCGAGCAAATCCAGATCGCCTGTATCCCAGTCGAATTCATGGATCAGCGGCCCCAAGACAACCGCGCTGTCAACGACGCGTCCGGTTATCACTATGTCCGCACCCTTTGCCAGAGCGGCGGCGATAGGAAAGGCGCCTAAATAGGCGTTGGCACTCACTATGTTGTCAGGAAACTCGGAGCCGACAAACATATCGCGGTGGCCCGCCGCGCGCAGTTCGTCGACGCGGCCGCGCAGGTCATCCCCCTCGACATAGGCAATGCTCAGCGCCAGCCCCTTGTCCTTGACCATCCGTTCGAGCGCGGCTGCGAGTCCGGCCGGATTGACGCCGCCTGCATTGGCTACGATTTTCAAACCTTGCGAGGCTATCTCGTGCAGATGCGGCCCGACATGCACGGTCAGGAAATCAGTTCCGTATCCGGCAGCAGGATCAGCGGCCTGCATCCGGCCAAATATGCCCATTGACCCTTCGGCGAGGTAGTCGAAGATCAAATAATCGAGTCGCCCCTTGGCGAGAAGTTGGGGTACGGACAGTGCTGTATCGGAAAACGAGGCGGTCGCGCCCCCGATCCGGATCACTTTCGGGTCACCTGCGATGGCAGCCATGTTTCACGCCCTCCCTTATTCCAAGTGCGATCAGTATCGCATCAGCTTGCAGTAGACTGTCACTATAGTTACAATCTTGAAATGAAGAATAACGAACAGATGCTAGCGTTGCGGGTGCTGCGGGATGCTGAATGGCTGAAGGGTTATCCGGCCGATCTGGCAGAGAGGCTACTGGCCGAAGGGCGGCTGATTCAGCTGAACATTGGTGAATGGGCGCAGGCCGAAGGCGATGACCGAAATGGCCTGTTCGTTGTTATCGATGGCATGTTGCATTCGTATTGTGCCGCGCCGGGTGATCGAGAAGTGATGATCGGGTATGCGGAATCCGGCTCAGTTCTGGGCCACGCCACGCGTTACAGCGGCGGTCCACGGCTTGTCACTGCCATTTGTGTACGGCCAACCTTGCTGTTGGAAGTGTCCGAGGGTGCACTAGACCGGGTGGCCATCCAATCGCCCGAAATCTGGCGCGCGATCGCGGGCTTTGCCTATGGCCATGTCCGCAGCACATTGCGAATGGTCGCGGAGGTTATTTCACTAAAGCCGCGTGAACGCATTGCAGCCCGTCTGTTGGCAACTGCCAAAGCGGATAGTTCAGGCGAAGTTCCGTCGATAAATATCAGTCAGGAATTGCTGGGTGAAATGATGGGCGTGACGCGCAAAACCATCAATTTCCACCTGTCCGCGTTTGAACGGGAGGGTTTTGTCCGGGTCAGCTATGGCAGGATTGATCTGTGCAATGTCGAAGGATTGCAACAAGTAGGCAACGGATAGCGCAGCTACTGTCAGCCGATTCCTCTGTCAGCCGATTCCTCGGGCTGCGTGCTCACTGACAGGATAATCGATATATCCTTCCGCCTCTCCCTGGTAGAGAAAATCATATCTTGGCTTTGCGAGGACGAGATTTTTGGCGATGCGGTTGGGCAGATCGGGATTGGCGATGAAGCCACGGCCAAAAGACACCGCCTCGGCGCGGCCTTCCGACAGTATGGCGCGTGCGCTTTCCGCTTTCAGCATATTGTTCGCGATAATCGGTCCGGCGAAATGGCGGTGGAGCATTGGCAGTGTGTCAGGACAATCATCGCCCATATCGACGACATGCACATAAGCGAGATCAAGTTTAGATGCAGCTGACAAAAGCGGCGCGAAGGTGATCTCCGGTTCGCTGGTGTCCATCCCATTGTAACCATTGCCCGGAGAAATCCGCAGGCCTGTTCGATCAGCGCCGATTGCCGAGGCTACCGCTGACAGGGCTTCGACGGGAAACCGTGCGCGGTTATCTGGATTGCCACCATAGTCGTCAGTCCGATTGTTGCTCGCGACGTTCAGGAACTGATTGAGCAGGTAGCCACTTGCGCAGTGTAATTCGACGCCGTCGATCCCGGCCTCGCGCGCATTAATTGCAGCTCGTGCAAATTCCTTGGCGAGGTCGGGAAGCTCGCTTGCTTCCAAAGCTCTGGGCGCGGCGGTCTCAAGCGGAACACCGTCTGGTCCAGGCACTTTGGCCGGGCAGGGGATTGCGCTCGGTGCGATGACATCTGCTTCAAAGCCGCGGTTCTCCGACACAACAACCCGCCCGCAATGCATCAATTGCATCACGATGATACCGCCTTCTGCATGGACCGCGTCGGCCACGCTGCGCCAGCCTTCGATTTGTTCGTCAGAATATATTCCGGGGGTGCGCCAATAGCCTTTTCCGACGGCGCTGGGTTGCGTACCTTCGGTTACAATCATTCCGGCACTTGCGCGCTGGCGATAATATTCGACCATGATATCATTCGGGACATCCCCCGGTCCAGCGCGGTCGCGGGTCATGGGCGACATGATGATCCGATTGCGGAGCGACAGCGCGCCCAGTTGGCACGGCGTGAACAGGGGGTCTGACATACGAATCTCGCTGGTTTGATTTTGTTTCATGCTCTAAATGCGTTATATACGTGTCAGTAAATTACGCAAAGATAGGATTGACGATGAAATATCCCTTTGATGGAAAAACAGCATTAGTCACTGGTGCAAGCGGGGGGATCGGTCGTGCCACCGCGCTCGCATTCGCCGCCTCGGGCGCCAAGGTGATGGTTTCCGATGTGCAGGATGAAAAGGGAGCTGAAACGGTAAAGATGATTACCGATGCTGGCGGCAAGGCAGCTTTCCAGCACTGCGATGTATCTGATGAATGTCAGGTGCGCGACCTGATTGCGGCAACCGTAAGCCAGTTTGGCGGTCTCGATTTCGCGCATAACAATGCCGGGATAAACCGCCCCGGTAGTGACGAGTGGGGGACTGATGATTGGTCGCTTTCGATCAATATCAATTTGAGCGCGGTGATGTTTTGCATGCGCGAAGAGATTGCGGTGATGCTGGAGCATGGCGGCGGGGCGATTGTGAACACCGCTTCGGTAAACGGTTTGGTCGGCAATCCGAGCCAGCCCGGCTACTGCGCAAGCAAACACGGCGTTATCGGCCTGACGCGGTCGGCGGCGCTGCGTTACGCCAAACAGGGCATTCGGGTAAATGCGGTTTGCCCCGGTGTGGTTGACACGCCGATGGTCGAACAAATCGCCAAAGTCCCGCAATATAGGGCCGCGATTGAAGCGATGACGCCGATGGGACGGATGTCGCAGCCCGAAGAGATCGCTTCGGCAGTTCTGTGGTTATGTTCTGATCAATCCAGCTTTGTCACCGGCCATCCACTGGTGGTTGACGGCGGGGCTACCG
>JBATLU010000356.1:0-1943 GCA_049289475.1 Pontixanthobacter sp.
ATTCCTACATGTTGCCGATGACGATAAGCCTGTTCTGAAGGCGGCCGCGACCGATGGTCACCGGCTTGCGCGCTTCACAATCGATCAGCCTGAGGGCGCAGAGGGTATGCCCGATGTGATCGTGCCGCGCAAAGCCATCGCTGAACTGCGCAAACTTCTCGAAGAGGCGCTCGACGGCAATGTCCAGATTGATCTGTCGGCAAGCAAGATCCGCTTCACCATGGGTGGGGAGGGCGGTGTTGTCCTTACCTCCAAGCTGATCGACGGCACATTCCCCGATTACAGCCGCGTCATCCCGACGGGCAATGACAAGCTGCTCAAGATTGATCCACGCAGCTTCTACGAAGGTGTGGACCGTGTTGCGACCATCGCCACCGAAAAGACCCGCGCGGTGAAAATGGCGCTGGAAAATGACAAGGTCGTCCTTTCGGTCAGCAGCCCCGATAATGGCACTGCGACCGAGGAAGTCGCCGCGCAATATGATGCAGACAGCTTCGAGATCGGCTTCAACGCCAATTACCTGAAAGACATTCTCAGCCAAATCGATAGCGATACGGTGGAATTGCACCTTGCCGATGCAGGCGCGCCGACATTGATCCGAAAGGATGACAAAAGCCCTGCACTGTATGTGCTGATGCCAATGAGGGTCTAGACTATGCGACTTAAGTCCACTGCATTTGCCATTCTGGCACTCGGCGCTTCATCGATCGCTAATGCGGCGACACCTGCAGAAAATCTCGATTGCGCGGTCTGGACTTCGGTCATGATGGATCAAAGCGATGACCCGGATGCAACAAGCGGGCTCGGTTTCACGTTAAGCTGGTTCATTGGGCTGTATGAAGGCGCAACGGGGCAGGAAATTGATGACGCGATTTTCGTCCGTGCAAGCAATATGACATCAGAAGAACTGGACGCACTTGGACCGGGCTGTCTCGACCGGATGAGCGTATTTGGTGATCGCTTGGCAAGTCTTGCGGATCGCTTGGAATCAGAAGGCAACTGATCGTCAGCTGATTTGCCTTTGGCAAATTTTGGTACTCGCTTCGAAACTCCGTGCAGGCTAGGCTCTCTTCAAATTCAGGAGAGAGATTATGACGCAGGCTGTCCATGTAAACCGCACCCAATTGGGCGAGGCCAAGACGGTCGATCTCGCCGATGCGGCGTTGCCCGAGGGTGCGGTGCGGCTGAAGATCGAGAGTTTCTCGGTTACTGCTAACAACATTACCTATGCGGTTGCTGGCGACCGGTTCGGCTATTGGAATTTCTTCCCCGGCGAAGGCGAATTCGGTGTGGTGCCGATGTGGGGTCACGCGGTGGTGGCAGAAACGTCAAATCCCGAATTTTCGGTTGGTGAGCGGGTCTATGGCTATCTGCCGATGGCAACGCATCTGACGGTGCTTCCAGGGCGCGTCAGCAATCATGGCTTTATGGATATGGCCGAACACCGGCAGCCGATGAGCCCGATCTATAACCAATATTCGCGGCTCGACGCCGATCCTGAACATGATCCAGCGCGGGAAAACGAGCGGATGATTTTCGGGCCGCTGTTCAAAACAGGCTTCCTGATTGAAAGCTTTATGCGCAAGGAAAACTGGTTTGGTGCAGAGGCGGTTATCCTGACCAGCGCATCGTCCAAGACGGCGATGGGTCTGGCCAGCGTGGCAAAAGACCGTTCACCGGGCATCCGGCGCATTGGGCTGACATCGAATGGCAATGTTCAATTCGTCGAGGAATCGGGTCTGTACGATCTCGTGGTCGCCTATGATGATGTGGGCCAACTTGAAAACGTGCCATCGGTTTCGGTCGATTTCGCGGGCAATGGCGGGTTGCTGCGGCAAATTCACGAACATCTTGGCGACAATCTCAAATATTCCTGCCTTGTCGGGGCGACACATATCGAGGCACGCGGCGGTGCGCTGGGCGGAGAGGCCGCACCCTTGACG
>JBATLU010000357.1:0-5644 GCA_049289475.1 Pontixanthobacter sp.
GCTCCATACTCAGCGAAGTAACCGAAGTCATTGTCATGCCGCATGGCTCGTCGCCGTCGGCTGCGGTTACGATCGTGACCGTTGCCGCAAGCCGCCGCATCGCCTCGCGGAAACTATCGGCTTTAAATTCCGGCGCCATGTCCTTCGTACCTTCATTCACTAAATTCGGCCACACAGATACGCTCCTAGACGCCTGCACGGAGATTGATAAGCCGCTTGCAAACTTAATTCGCATAGAAAACTGTCCGAAACGCAGTTATCGTCGGCAAAGGCGATTGGACCGCGTTTGGGCTTGCGGTATGCGGGCGCATTGACCATGAACACCAGAAGAATTCGAGCACGCTGAAGCTGGGTGTTGGTGCCTGAAACTCGGCGTAGCGATGACCGTTTTAACCTGTGAGCGAACGATGACCGATCAATTTCAACTTACCGAAGAACAGCTGGCGATCCAGGACATGGCGCAGCGGTTTACGGCTGACAATATTACACCGTTTGCAGCGGAGTGGGACGAGAACCACCATTTCCCGCGCGATGTTATCCAAAGCACTGCAGAGCTGGGCTTTGGCGCGATTTATGTGTCTGAGGAAAGCGGCGGTATTGGGCTTGGCCGTTTAGAGGCTGCGCTGATTATGGAGGCGATGGCCTATGGCTGTCCGGCAACAAGTGCCTACATCTCGATCCATAACATGGCCGCTTGGATGATTGACGAATTTGGCGGACAGGAATTGAAGGACCGCTATTTGCCCGAACTGGTGTCGATGGAGAAGATCGCCAGCTACGCGCTGACCGAACCGGGAAGCGGATCGGACGCTGCTGCGCTCAAAACATCGGCGAAGCTGGACGGCGACCACTATGTTGTAAACGGCACCAAACAATTCATTTCCGGCGGCGGGTTCAACGATGTCTATGTCTGCATGGTCCGCACCAGCGAGCATAAAACCAAGGGCGTGACTTGCCTTGTGGTGGATAAGGACACGCCCGGCGTCAGCTTCGGCGCGCCGGAGAAGAAGCTTGGGTGGAATGCTTCACCCACTGCGCAAGTGATTTTCGAAGATGCGCGTATTCCCGTGGCCAATCGTGTTGGCGACGAGGGCGAGGGCTTCCGCTTTGCAATGATGGGGCTTGATGGTGGGCGGCTCAACATTGGTGCCTGCTCGCTCGGCGGGGCCCAGCGCTGTCTTGATGAAGCGATTGCCTACACCAAAGAACGCAAGCAATTCGATACGCCGGTGGCCGATTTCCAGAACACGCAATTCATGCTGGCCGATATGGCGACCGATCTGGAGGCGGCGCGCGCTCTGCTCTATCTCGCCGCGGCCAAGGTGACTGCTAATGCGCCCGACAAGTCGCGTTTTTCTGCGATGGCAAAACGGCTGGCGACTGATAATGGCAGCAAAATTGTCAATGATGCGCTGCAATTGTTCGGCGGTTACGGATATCTGAAGGATTACCCGATCGAACGCTTCTGGCGTGACTTGCGTGTCCACTCGATCCTTGAAGGGACCAATCAGATCATGCGAATGATCGTGGGCCGGGATTTGCTCAGGCAATGAAGAAACCTCCCCGTTCGTGTCGAGCGAAGTCGAGACACGGGTCAGAGGGGGTATACTGCTGCGCTCGAACCGAACGGAATTTGAATGTCTGAAGTACTAATCCACAAACACGGCCGCGTTGGCCATATTTCGCTCAACCGGCCCAAGGCGCTGCATGCGCTAACGCTTGATATGTGCCATACGATGAGCGCGGCGCTGAGCGAGTGGGCCGATGATGACAGCGTCGAAGCGGTTATTCTCGACCATGCCGAGGGCCGCGGTTTCTGTGCGGGCGGCGATATCAATCTGCTGCGCAAATCGGCGCTGGAGGATGGCGGCGTATCGGGCCGCAAGTTTTTCCATGACGAATACCAGCTCAACCACCAGATGATGACCTATGCAAAGCCGATTGTGGCTTTCATGGACGGTATCACGATGGGCGGCGGGGTCGGCATTTCCCTGCCTGCGAAGTTCCGCGTCGCGACAGAGAACACCCGCTTTGCCATGCCCGAAACCGGGATTGGACTGTTCCCCGATGTTGGCGGTGGCTGGCATTTGTCACGCCTCGGCGGGCGGCTGGGTCAATTTCTGGCGCTGACCGGAGCGCGGCTCGACGGGGCGGAATGTCTGTGGGCGGGCCTTGCCACGCATTATCTGCCGAGCGAGATGATCGCCGATGCAAAGGCGCGGATTATCGAAAAGCCTGACCGGATTGGCGGGGTATTGTCCGAAATGGTGGGTAGCCCGCCAGATGCGCGGATTGAAAAGAACGCCGACAAGATTGCCAAGCATTTTGCCTCTGACAATTATGAGAACATCCTCGCCAGCCTCGAGGCAGATGACAGCGATTGGGCCGCCAAGGAACGCGATACGCTCGGCACCAAAAGCCCGCAAACCTGCAAGGTCGCGCTCCGCCAACTTGCGGAAAGCACGCAACTGACCGATTTCGCTGACAATATGGCGATGGAATACCGTATTGGCTCGCGCGTTTTGCTTCGACCCGATTTTGCCGAGGGCGTCCGCGCAGTGATTGTCGACAAGACCAATGATCCCAAATGGAATCCGGCAACACCCGAAGAGGTAAGCGATGACCTGATCGACAGCATCTTCGCGCCATTGGCGGCGGGTGACGAATGGGTGCCACTTAGCGTTTGAAGAGGAGGAAATGACCATGAAAAATATCGCGATTTACCTTGCTGCTTTTACTGCAGCGCTCGCCAGCCCCGCTATCGCAGCCGATGGCGAAACTGACCGGAGCATGGCGGGCGTCTATGCTGGCAGCTACAACTGCATGGACGGCGAGCATGGCTTTTATCTTGATGTTTCGATCGACGGTCTAACCGATGACGGAGACCAGATCGTTTCCGGCACACTCGGTGTGTTTCCGACATTAGGTGGCGAAAACGGGGCTATGAGCAGCGTCTCGGGAAGCTTTGCTGTCACCGGCACAATTGATGCAGAAAGCATGCTCAGAATGACCCCCGGTGATTGGCTGGTTCAACCGGACTTTTATGGCGCGGCCGAACTGGAAGGCAAAGTCTGGCAGGGCGACAAAGGGTTGTGGCAGATCAATGGCAAACCCATTGTTCCAGGCAACCCCGATTATTGTAGCGAGCTGATCGCTACCCAATTTCTTCCCTCGGCTCCGTAAGCAAACGGAACCGGTCACTAACCCAAGGCAATTTTATGACCTACGAAACCATCACCGCCGAACAGCGGGACGCCGTCACGCTGATTACGCTTAACCGGCCGCAGGCGCTCAACGCGCTCAACAGCCAAGTGCTCGAGGATCTGATTGACGCATTTGGCAAGTTCGAGGCCGATGACAGCCAGCGCTGCGCGATTCTGACCGGATCGGGCGACAAAGCCTTTGCCGCGGGCGCAGACATCAAGGAAATGTCCGAAAAACCCGCCGCTGATTTCTACCTCGATGATTTTTTTGCCAAGTGGACCAGCCATTTGGTCAAGGCCGTGCGCAAGCCGTGGATCGCGGCGGTCAATGGCTTTGCGCTGGGCGGCGGATGCGAACTGGCGATGATGGCCGATTTTATCCTCGCCAGCGACAAGGCCAAATTCGGGCAGCCTGAAATCAAGCTAGGTGTTGCGCCCGGCATGGGCGGCAGCCAGCGACTGACCCGTGCGGTAGGCAAGGCCAAGGCGATGGAAATGTGCCTGACCGGGCGGATGATGGGCGCAGAAGAGGCCGAACGTGCCAATCTGGTCGCCCGCGTAGTGCCGCACGACGAACTGATGACCGAAGCGATGAAATCAGCCGCGCTGATCGCCTCGATGCCGCCGATGGCGGCGGTCGCGAATAAGGAAATGGTCAACGCCGCGTTTGAAACCGGTCTCGACCAAGGAATTATTTTCGAACGGCGCCTGTTCCAGATCCTGACTGCAAGCGAAGACAAGGCCGAAGGTATGGCCGCCTTTATCGAGAAGCGCGACGGCAAGTGGAGGGGGCGGTAACATGAAAATCGGCTTTATCGGACTTGGGAATATGGGCGGCGGGATGGCCGCGAATTTGGTGAAGGCGGGGCATAGCGTCCAGGCGTTCGACCTTGCCGAACCAGCTCGCGCCGCTGCCAAGGAAGCGGGCTGCGACGTGTTCCATGATCTGAAAGAGGCGATGCAGGGCGTCGAAGCTGTTGTGTCGATGCTGCCCAATGGCGCAATCGTCAAAGCTGTCTATGCGAATGATGTAATCGGCCATGCGCCGGCGGGTGCAATTCTGCTCGATTGTTCTACCATCGACGTTGCCACTGCCAAGGAAGTCACCGCAGCCGCCACTGCTGCCGGTTATGAAATGGTTGATGCGCCCGTTTCTGGCGGGATTGCTGCGGCAAATGGCGGCACGCTGACCTTTATGGTCGGCGGCACTGAAAGCGCTTTCAAACGGGCCGAACCTATCCTGCGAGCAATGGGCAAGGCGGTCATCCACGCAGGCGAAGCTGGCGCAGGCCAGACCGCCAAAATTTGCAACAATATGCTGCTCGCGGTCCATATGATCGGGACTTGCGAGGCGATGAAGATGGCTGAAAAGCTTGGCCTTGATCCGCAGATTTTTTATGAGATCAGTTCGCAATCCTCCGGCTCCAACTGGTCGCTCAACACCTACACCCCGATGCCAGGCGTTGGCGCGTCCAGCCCAGCGGATAATGACTATCAAGGCGGTTTTGCAACCGCATTGATGCTCAAGGATTTGCGGCTCGCAATGGAAGCGGCGGAAAGTTCGGACAGCCCGGTACCGCTCAGTTCGCGCGCCGCAGCGCTTTATGAAGATTTTAACGGGGCAGGAAATGGCGGCCGCGATTTCTCGGCCATCATAACAAGTTTGAAGTAGCCAAAAATGCAGCGCAGTATATCGTCGCAATAACAAAAACGCACAACGCGGATGAATGTTAGAGGAAGCCGAATGTCATACGAATATATCAAAACAGCCAGCGAAGGTCCGGTAACCACCATTACGCTGAACAAGCCGGAACGGCTCAATGCTTGTGCCCCGGCGATGGCGCTTGAAATACGCGATGCTCTGGTGGATGTCGGCGATACGCGTTGTTTTGTCATAACCGGAGAAGGGCGCGCATTCTGCTCAGGCGCGGATCTAGCGGCACGCGGCGACCGGCCCGTGACCGGCGGACGCGGCGCGTATGATTCGCTCGGCATGAGCTATAATCCGCTGATGATGCAAATGGCGCAATGCGCTGTGCCGATTGTCACTGCCGTGAATGGCCCTGCTGCTGGAGTGGGCTGTTCGATAGCCCTTGCCAGCGACTTCGCGATTGCGGGCAAGAGCGCTTATTTCCTACAGGCCTTTGTCAACATCGGCCTTGTTCCCGATGGCGGTGCAAGCTGGATGTTGCCGCGCATGATCGGCAAGGCGCGTGCTACCGAAATGATGATGCTGGGCGAGAAAATCGGCGCGGATAAGGCAGCCGATTGGGGGCTGATCTACAAGGCGGTTGATGACGCATCGCTGATGGATGAGGCCAAGGCGTTGGCCCTGCGACTGGCAAACGGCCCGACGTTGGCTCTCGGTCAAATGCGCGAGAACATCATGTTTGCCTTGCAGCACAATTACCCCGCAGCGCTGCATCAGGAAGCTGTCGGTC
>JBATLU010000358.1:0-4086 GCA_049289475.1 Pontixanthobacter sp.
GAGCATAGCAGCGAACCGCGCGGTAGAGCGCATAGGCGCGGTCATCGCGCGTTGCAGTCTTGTCATTCATGATCGATGTGTAGAAATCATGGCGGACATCCTCGGTGCCGGGATAATAGTTTTTATCACCCAATGCGCCAGTTCCCTGTTGCTCAAAATAATCTTCGCTGAAGGTGAATTCATCAAACCCGTTGAGCCGGTAGAAATCGCCGAGGCACAGGCGGCCTTTTACATCCTTCGGATTGCGTGCCAGCTTTTGCGCGGTTTGTTGCAACGATGGACAAGCATAGCCATCCGACCATTTGCCTTTGGTAAACAGTTCAATCGGCGGCACGTCCGCATCGAGCAGGGACCACAAACTGCCCTCCTCATCGCCTTTGAACTGCGATGAAAAGGTGTAATCATCGAGAAAACCGGCATAGCTGCCGTGCTGCAATTGTTTCAGCAAGGCAGTGAACAACGCATAGCTGCGCTCTGAACCGGCGACCGATTGATCGCGGATTTGCGCTTTCAAAATATCGGGTCCTGCCGATTGACCCAGAAGAATGCGCCGGATGCGTCCGTCTGTAATCGGCGAGTCCTTGGCAAACACCTTGTCCAGGCGGGCCGCCTCTTCATAATGGCGCGCCAAGGCCAGTTCGACAGCGGGCCGCTGCCAGATACCTTTCGAGCCTTTGATCAAATCGAGCCAGAAGCCCTCTTCATTCCGGTCTTTCAGCGCATGGAGCGCCAGACCGCGCAGAAACTGACCGCTGAACGCCAACGGCATATAGCTATCAGCTCGTGCTGCGTCAGGCACCAACTGCAATACTTTGCGGTAGTTGTCCTCAACATAGAAAGCGTGGTTGGCCTTGAGCAAATCATACAATTGCGGGTGATCGGCAAACACGCCTGCCTGACTATCAAGTTCGGCTGCGCTAAGCAGATTTTCGGGCTGCTCCGCGTCCTCACCTGACCATGTTCGCATCCGCATGAGATCATCTGCCGCCAGAAGCAGTGCATCGCTGCCAGCTTTGCCCTCGCTGCGGTAAAGGAATTTGTCGTCAACTTCTTCAATCAGATCGGCAGTGCTACTATCTGCCGGATCGGTCTTTGCCAGCAGCGCACCATAAATGGGCGCCAAACCGGCAAAATCTCGCTTCAGCCACAATGATTTGCGGATTAGGCCCGTTGCGGAATCGACGTAGCGGCCATCAGGATAAGCGGCGAGATAGGTTTTGAACTCTTTTTCCGCGCGCGCGGCAACCTCGACATTGGCCTTCTCAAGCTCGAAATAACCCCACTCATCCTCGAACGATTCAATCGCTTCGTTAAGCGATGTCCGTGCGACCATGTAGAGCGCGGTTTCCTTTACCCAATCATCACCGCCCTTGCTCGCCAGATCCGCATAGATTTTCGAAGCGCGGCTCCAGTCACCGGCATAGAAGCTGGTCGATCCCTCGACATAGGACAGGAACGAGCCGGGCACTGCGGTCATGCCCCCGAAATCACCGGGACTTTGGAAATAACCGCCGCTATCGCCAAGCGACAAAGCCTGCGGACCGTCGTTACAGATCTCCGCAACGCTGCTTCGCGAAGCATTCAAAAAATCTTTCTGGTTGTTTTGTAGCGACGGCTGTTTGGACAAAGCGGAAGAGAACAGCGCCTGACCCGATTCCAGGGTCTGGCACCGAGAACCGTAATGATCGGGCCAATCAGTCCGCTCCACCGGCGGATACCAGGCATCGCGCATATTGGTCCAACGCATGAAATTATTGCCGAAGAATGTTTCCCACCCGAAATCGGGGTAAGCAAGGCCGGTGCCGTTCTTTCCAGCGCGGTCCTGAATCAGCAGAAAGAGGTTGATCCGCGAATCATTGCCTGGCGCAATCGCGATCTGGCTGGAGCAACCAAGGTCAGGGTTCTCAGGCCTCCAATCAGCGGTGCAATATGCCCCGCCTGCTTGGACAGATGTTGCCCAAAATGCGCATAGCACCCCTAGCCCCAGCCCTGCCTTCTTGAACATAATCAAACCCCCCACTGAATCGATAATTGCAGTGTCTCATATGCAACCTGAATCTGGCAAGAACGAAGATTTGCAATGGTGATTTGTTTAGGCGCGGGCAAACCAGATAGTGTGGCGCGGGCCCTTGTTATTCGGCCTTGCGCGAACTTCGACCACATCAACCTCAAAACCGTTCTTCTCAAGCCGGTTGGTGAAGCGCGGGTCCTTGTCGGCAGACCAGATCGACAAGACCCCGCCAGTCGCCATTGCCTCGCGCATCTGGCGCAGCATTCGCGGTGAATAGAGCTTGTCGTTCTCAGGGCGAACCAGGCCATCGGGGCCGTTGTCGACATCGAGCAAAATCGCATCAAACTGCGGACGCATTCCATCCGCCGCCTCGCCAATCGGGTCGGCGACATCAGTGATTTCCAGGATCAGGCGCGGATCGGTCAGGCAATCGCCCGTGTGATGCGCCATCGGCCCTTTGGCCCATTCGATGATCTCCGGCATTAATTCCGCCACCACCACTTTGGCATCGGCAGGCAGGCGGCGCAACGCAGCACGGAGCGTAAAGCCCATGCCATAGCCGCCAATCAGCATATGCGGCTTTTCCACTTTCAACCGGTCGATAGTGAGTTCAGCCAATTGTTCTTCGGAAAACTGCATCCGGGTAGACATCAGCTCGTTGCGTTCAAGCGTGATCATATGGTCGCGGCCATGCGAAATCAGCTGAAGCTCGGCGCCGCCCGGCACTTGCGCCGTATCGATGAGTTTGCGTTCCAACATTGCCTGCGCCTAGACGATTTCATCTTCGTCGAACAGGCCATCGGCAAAGACCGCCTCCTCGATATCGTTGAGTCTGTCTTCCGCCGTGCCGGGAATTTCGACTTCGGCGATATGAACCAGCGCATCACCCTGATTGACCACCGGCAGATTTGTCCGGCCAATGATCACCCCGGCAATGGGCGATTCAACCGCAATATCTTTATCTCCGAAGGGATCGGCGAGATGACCAACTGTTTCGCCCGCTTCGACGAATGCACCACTGGCTTTGGTCGCTCTGAAAATCCCACCTTCGGGCGCGCGCAGCCACACTGTACGGTGGCTACGGATCGATTTCGCTCCGGCCTTGCGCGGTAATTTCACGCCCATGCCGAGATGCGCCATCACGCGCAAAATACCCTGCACCCCGACTCGCATGCTCAGTTCGTTAAACCTCAGTGCCTCTCCCGCTTCGAGCAGCAACACATCGCAATCATTGTCGGCAGCTGTTTGCCGCAAAGACCCTTCGCGTAATTTGGAAATGATAATCGCCGGGGCACCAAAGATGGTTGCCAATTCAGCCGCTTTGGGCCGGTCAGCGCTGATCCTGACTTGCGGCAAATTTTCGCGGTGCAGACCAGCCGAATGCAGATCAATCCCGATGTCGCTGCGGGCGATGATTTCCTGCGTGAAGCGGTGCGCCAGTTGCGCGGCGAGCGAACCGCTGGCCGAACCGGGAAAACAGCGGTTGAGATCGCGCCGGTCGGGCAGATAGCGTTGATGCGCGACGAAGCCGTACGCATTGACGACCGGAATACACAGCAGCGTTCCCGCAAGACGTTTGGCAGATACTGATTTGAGCAGGCGGCGGATAATCTCCACCCCGATAATCTCGTCACCATGCACGCTGCCGCTGACAAATACGATCGGCCCGGGCTTCTTGCCGTGGATCACCCGCACCCGCATCGATACTTCCATCTCGGTCGGCAGCTTGCTCACCGGAATGTCGATTGTTGCACTGGTACCCGGCGCTATCTGGTGATCAGCAATTTCGAAATGGGGCACAGTCGGTGGTTTCGGCACGTATTTTTACCTTCGGCTCTTCGGTATCTGCTTGGCGGTACAATGCACTGCCCGCGGCCCGAATGAAAGGGAGACGCGGAAACAAAAAGGGGCCGCGATCGCTCGCAGCCCCTTTAATTTGCGTTTCAGAAGAACTTAGTCCTTCAGGAAGTCCGGCATGTGGTTGGCACTGCCGCCAGCGTCACCGCCGCCGCCATTGTTGCCCCCATCACGGCCCCCACCATCACGGCCCCCGCCATCACGGCGCGGTCCCCGGT
>JBATLU010000359.1:0-1573 GCA_049289475.1 Pontixanthobacter sp.
CGGTAGCACGCCGGGGCAGACCGTCGTCAATACGCTGGAACTTGCGCAGACCGGTGAACGGCTGGGCTGCCGGCGCTTCTGGCTGGCCGAGCACCACAACAGGACTTCGTCAACCTGCGCCCAGCCACCGTGCGTGCGGCAACGCAGAGATTCGTCGAGCGCAAGCGCCCGGACGAACTCATCCTCACCGCCAACGTTTTCGACCACGCCAAGCGCCTGCGTTCCTTTGACCTGACCATGGATGCCTGGGGCTCGTGGAAGAAGGTAGGACAGAACCCGCTTAGCCGACGGTGACAACGAGCAAGTCGACCCGCAAGGCGGATTCCACCGTCCAGCCGAGGGAAAGGCAACGATTCTCGCCCCAAAGCACGGCAGTCGGCAGAACCCGCACGAAGCCGCGCCGAATTCGCCCTACGCGAGAAACCGGCTTCCGCGCGTTCCGCGAGAACCCACCCTGGCTGCCTTTTTAGTTGGAGGCGCGGATGTTTATTCCTCAACGCGCCGACCAAACTTATCCATTGTTCTGGGTAATCGACGATCAGCGAGCCAACCAGTCGCAATTAAACACGTCACCGAAATAGTCAAGAGTGCTAACTGCAACAACAACATCGGGAAGGTGAACGAGGATGCCGAATCCGGATTGATGTGTGCCTGAACATTAATTGCTAGAATTATTGCGCTCGGAATCGTCGAGCACATCAAAACTAGAAAACACAGGGTTGCCAGTCGCGCAGGATTCGTGTGCCTTGACATGTATTCGACGAGCCTGATCACGGCAAGACAAGAAATTACGATTGCCGCGAAGGAAAATTCGCTTGCGTGAAGGAGGTAATTCAGGCGATCGCATATCAGGCAGATAAATACTAAAAGGGCTATCGGCGCCAAGGCGATAGCCGCTTCGAGAACGCATAGAACTTTATGATCGATGGGCTTCATTCGGAAAGCTCCAGTAGGTCTCGCTGCGTACTGAAAGGCATTATTCGCACATACTGTCGCCTGTCTATTCTCAGCGATTCAAAAAACATGGGATGGATCACGCACCGATCCCGATGCGTGAGCACCAAATGATCTGGCAACGAATACTCAAACTCAGCATCAATGTAATCACTGGAGGAATTTTCACGAACAACCCGACCAACGACTCCGAGCTCAGCCATCATTTTCTTGAAGTTGTACGGGGTATATGTTCCAGTCGCCCAATTTGATGCGGATTCTGGGGCCCGCTTGTCCAACTCATTTCCGTCAAATATCATTGGCATAGCGACGAGCGCAGTTATGATATCGGAGACCTTTGGGTACATCTCGGAATAGGAGTTCAAAATTTCTGCAGCGATCTGGCTTTCGGCAATCTTGACACCGGCAACAATCTCCCCTTCGCGGAAATGCGGGAAGTTCTCTGCGGAACGCGCAATTGTATTGCATATGTGTATCAATTGCCTGGGTCTCATCTGCGTATGACGCAGGATGTACGAAAAACTCTCTTCCTCAAGACCCCTGCCGTTTCTTATGGTTTTCCCGAAATAAGGAACCCACACTTTCTTGTAAACAGACCTTGGGTTCTCCCAGTTAATGT
>JBATLU010000360.1:0-1885 GCA_049289475.1 Pontixanthobacter sp.
GGTTGGCGTCTCCAAGGAGGCCGGAGAAACTGTACTCGACCTGCACAAAACTGGAGGTGAAATCATGCTCTATCTGATTGCATTGCACATTATTGGGGCGCTCAAGCATACTTTCTTTGACAAGAATGGCGGCATTTTCAGAATGCTGCCATTCGGCAAGGTTTGAATACCAAAACATTGATTCACAGTACTACTTAAAAGGAAACCCCCGTCAGATTGCTCTGACGGGGGTTCCAACCCGGCTGGATTGCCGGGCTCGGTGGTTCGTATTCTACCAGAAGAAATCATGCACCACGTCGACAACTTCACCGGTGTAAACATTCACCAGCAAGACATCGTCGTAGTAGCGGACCCAGCGATATGGTCCGTAAACTTCGGGCAGTCGGTAAGTCCAAGGATCGTTGATCCAGTAGCGGTTGCCGAAGAACAGATTGTCGAGATAGAATCCGACGCTGACCCGGCTGTAGCGATAGTTGCGATAGGGCGCATAGTACCGCCCCAAACGATAGGTGTTGCGGTAATTGTTGCGGTAGTGCGACCAATTGTAACGGCTGTTGTTACGCCAGCTGCGATTGTCCCAGCGGCGATAGTTCTGCCGATAGTCTGACCTGCGCGTGTCCCTGCGTGCATCTCGGTAGCCATCATTGCGGCCGTTGGTGTAACCGCGGTTACGGTCACGGTTGGTGTAGGTCTGGTTGCGATCGCTCCTGACGTCTGCGCGAGTTTCACTACGCCGGTCATAGCGTTGATCGGCACGCTGCTCGGTGCGCTGATCCACCCTGCGGTCAACGCGGCGCTCGGTCCGGGCTTCTACCCGGCGGTCCGCCTGCTGCGCGGCCTGACGACGGTTCGCCTGGTCCGCATTGCGGTTGCCATAGCGGGATATGGTCTGGGATGGTGCACGCTCACCCCGCTGTGTTGCGGGTTGTTGGATAGTGCGTTGTTGGCGGTTCTCGGCACGCACGGGCGCTGCTGTTTGCTGCTGGCGAAACTGGGGGCGTTCCGCGTTAACAGTGCGGCTTTGCTGCGGCTGACGGTCTTGACGGCTTCGGCTGCGCTCTCCGCTGTTCTGCCGGGCTTGACGCCGGTCCCCGCCATTGCCGCGCGCCTGACCGCGCTCAGAGCGCTGCATGTGGGCATTGGAATCGTCGAGCGGAGCGGCGGAGGCTGCTTCCACGGGGATGATAAAGGCCATGGCGGCGGCGAGAGCCGATGCGCTTCCGGCGGTAAGCAGTTCCTTCAAAGTCATAGCGGCACTCCATTGTCATTGCCGCGCCCACCGTGCGGCTCTGTTGATGAAGTGTGCTCTAGTTCAGCCAGACTGACTTGAAACTGAACGAGACTCGATGCCTCTCGTTCATATTGGCAATTGATTTACTGAACGAAATGGGGCTCGATACGGTCAGCCAGCGCCGATAGCGTCGATCTTTGCCAGCAGACTCGCCTCGTTAAACGGTTTGGTGACGAATTCATCCGCACCCGCACCGACCGCCTGATGTATATCGACTGCGCTCGAATGGGTGGTGCAGAACACCACTTTGGGCTGCGTTCCACCGGCAAGTACGCGCAATTCGGCGAGGAATTCGATTCCGGTCATCACGGGCATATCCCAATCGAGAATGATCAGATCGGGCATGGCCAGCTTGCATTTGTCGAGCGCTTCCTGACCATTTTCGGCTTCGGCGATTTTGTAGCCGCGCTGCTCAACAATCTGGCGGGCGATTTTGCGGATCATGCGCGAATCGTCGACCAGCAGGCAATTGCGCAACTGCGCAGTCTGATTGACTTGGCGCGGCTGGGCAGGGCGCGCGACCTGACGGCCATAGCTTTTGGTTTCGGCGCGCGGCGCATCCACTTGCGGTTGCTGAACGGGCAAGGGTGGCGG
>JBATLU010000361.1:0-1939 GCA_049289475.1 Pontixanthobacter sp.
GCCCCAGACCATGGCGGCCGAGTTCGTGCGGCTGGGCAAGCTGTTCGACCGGCCTACCATCGACCCGGCTAGCGCCGGCCCGATCGAACGGCTGCGCGAGTGCTTGCTGGCCAGCGCGCCCGAGCAGTTTGCTACCGGTTGCGTCCATGGCGATCTTCACTTCGGCAACATGATCTTCGGAGCGGACAGGGTGATGGCCCTGGTTGACTGGGAGATCGCCTTCCTCGGGCCGACGCTGCTCGACCTGGGCATGCTGGCCTTCTATGCCGACCCCGAGGCGGCCCTGCCCGAGCACCGCTTCCGCTCGGAACGCTGGGTGATCAGCCCGGATGAGATCATCGACACCTACCGGGCAGCGCGCGGCATGGCGATCTCTGCGACTGACATCGCCTGGCACCGTGCGTTCGCCGGCTATCGCTTCGGCATAATCACCCTGTTCAACGAAATGCTGCACCGGCGGGGCAAAAAGTACGATCCAATGTGGGCCGACGTGATCCGCTCGGTGCCGATGATGATGGAGCGCAGCCTGAAACTGATCAACCCTGCCTGACAAGAGGCTCGCGGGAAGCGTTACAATGCATCGGCAATCATTATGTCACAGGCTTACCGGGAGAGTTGGTTCTAGCGCAACCGACTACCTGTAGCTGAACCGAAAAGATGCGTGAATTATCGGAGTGGAAGATGAACGATGTATTGTTTGAGATACGCAATGGCGGTGCTTTCGTAACTCTCAACCGCCCCGAAGTGCGCAATGCCATCAATCCGGCTGTGCTTCTCGCGATTTGCGATTTTCTGGCGCGGATCGATGGAAATCCCGAGGTGCGCTACTTGGTGCTGCGCGGAGAGGGCGTCAGTTTCTCCTCCGGCGGCGACATCGGCGCCTATGCCGACGCGCTGGACAAGGACCCCGCGGAACTGCGATCCTTTTTCGAGCGACGGGTCCGCGGCAATGCGGAATGCTTCTACCGGCTGCACACCCTGGAGATTCCGGTGATCTCCGTCGCCCAGGGCGCGGTAGCTGGAGCAGGCATCAATTTCCTGCTGACTTCGGATTTCGTGCTCGCCACAGAAGACGCGATGCTGTTCTTCGCACAGACCCGCATTGGCCTGCCGCTGGATCTATCGCTTACATATTTCCTGCCGCGCATCATTGGAGCCAAACGTGCCCGCCAGCTCGCCCTTACTGGCGGACGCTTGGGCGCGGCCGAGGCCAAGGACCTCGGGATTATCGACCAGGTCATGCCCAGCGATGCCATGGACGATGCGCTGGCCACGCTGATAAAGTCGCTCGCCGCAGTAGCGCCGCGCGCCGCAGGGCGGAGCAAGCTGCTCATCAATTCAAGCGAGGATCACGGCCTGGTCGCCCAGATGGAACGCGAAGTGGAAGCCATTGGCGAATGCGTGGTCGAGCCCGATTTTCGCGAAGGTGTGCGCGCGTTCGTGGAAAAGCGGTTCGCGCAGTTCAGCGGCCAGGGCAGATGACGACGCCGCGGGAACGGTCACCACAAGTGTAATAATGACAGCCCAAGTTGCTTGTCCCGACAAATGCCCACTAGGATCCCCCCGGAAAACCAAACAGCGCAAATTTGCTAGGGTGAAGTGAAATTGAATTGGCCTCATTCGCGTCGGGTGTGATCGGTTGCGTCCGAGGCCACCACCATCGTGGGCCGACACGATCTGCTTTGCCCCACCCGCCCCGGTACTTCGCATAGGAACATCAAATGGCACAATATAAACCCGAGTGGCTGAACCTGGTCCAAGAAGCTCCGCTTGACCCACAAGTGCCGATTATCGATCCGCACTGCCACCTTTACGACGACCCGGTTCGCCGGGCCACCATGGGTGGTTTCATGACCGACGAGTTCCTTGCCGAAATTCACAACAGCGGCCACGATGTGGTGTCCACCGTACATTGCGAAGCCTATCGGACCTTTATCGA
>JBATLU010000362.1:0-3761 GCA_049289475.1 Pontixanthobacter sp.
GTGCGCCCTTTTTCTTATCTAATTGCATTCGTTACAATGCTGGAGCGCAGTTTTTGATTTACATTTCC
Organism: Pontixanthobacter sp.; assembly: GCA_049289475.1. Lineage (GTDB taxonomy): Bacteria > Pseudomonadota > Alphaproteobacteria > Sphingomonadales > Sphingomonadaceae > Pontixanthobacter. The sequence continues at coordinate 69 of JBATLU010000362.1, forward strand.
GTTCAATCGCGCGCAGACGGATTCAGGCGGATCGGAAATACAGTGTTTCAGGCCATGCCCGGCCAGGAACCCGCCGTTTGCAGACAACAATCTCCGCGCCCCTAGTTACTAAACCAACAACCACGCCGCCTGCGGTTCATGTCAGGCTGCAATGGATGTTGGCAGCGCTGTGCCTATCTGCACTGGTGCTGGCAGTGATGATGGCCAGCATGAAATTGAGTTTAGATATCTCAAGCGGCGGCGCGCAGGCGCTTTGCTCCGCGGTGTTCTTATGCGGCGGAATCCGTTACCATTACCGCAGCGCGACCTTCGGGCGAGCGCGCGCCACGCGCGACTTTGCCGAATATACCGGCATTTTCATCATTATCGCACTGCTGTGTGCCACCGCAAGCTATCCAATCGCGGCAGCAAGCCAAGGGTTTACCGACCCGCTGTTGGCGCGTCTTGATGGGTTGATGTATTTTAATTGGCTCGACTGGTATCAAATGGTTGCTGGCAACCGTATGCTTCAGATCGCCGGACGCGCGGCCTATGCCAACATCTACTTCTCTCCGCTGCTGCTGATCGCGACCTTCGCGATAACGGGTGAGCGCAGCCGCGCCGAGTGGTTCCTAATCAGCTTCTGGCTTGGTGCGATCATGACCCTGCTGCTATTTCTTGCGATGCCTGCGGTCGGGCCGCTGTCCTACCTTTGGGATAGACCGATCCCTTATATGCCTACCAGCGGCACGTTTCAGGCTGACTTGCTTCCACCGCTACGCGGGCAAATTTTCGGCGCGATTGATCTGGGAAATTTGCAAGGGCTGGTCTGCGCGCCCAGCTTCCACACCACCAGCGCCATCCTCTACATTGCAGCAGCGTGGAAACACCGCCTGCTGCATTGGCCGGTGCTTGCACTCAATCTGGCAATGCTGGTCGCTACACCAGTCGAAGGGACGCATTATCTGACCGACATGATTGGCGGCGCAGGCGTCGCCTTTGCCGCGCTGGTATTAATCCGTTTAGCGCTTGGTTCACCTGAACGGGACTGGAGCAATTCCAGACATTTGAAGGAGAAATTGGCAATTTTGAAAACCAAATGGTAAGATGGAGTTTATCGAAAATAGTATGCAGTTTGACAATTTGACCCTTGCCGCAAGGATGAAAATTTTCAAAGCGTGCCCTTGCTTCGATATTTCCAAAAGGTCAGCCTCTGTGCTGCGTGATGCGCTTGTAGTCTCCTATGATGCGCGAAGGTCAAAGGTTTAATAAATGGATTGCTGCTTTTTGAAGATTACGGCGATGGCGGTTGCATTGTCTGTATCTACGCCGGTGTTTGCTCAGGAAACGGCGACTTCGCCCGCAGTGACCAAGCTATCGTTGGCTAACGCGAAATTCGCAAGATTTGTGCCCAAAGCCAATCCGAACCAAACGCACATCGATTATGCGGCATGGGACGAAGCCCTGAAGTATTTTGTTTTTCGGATGGGCAAGTCAATCCGCGAAAGTTCACCTCGCCCTGAACCAGGTATGGCAACCCGGCGCGTCTATGGTCATGATTCACGGTATCGGCTCGAAGGCAACCGAGTGATTTTCTCATTTCTGGAGCCAGAAATTATCGAAGCGATTTCTGAATACCGAAAAGATTTGGAGAATACTGCCGATCAAGTCGAAATTTCCTCTTTGAGCCGTAATGAACAACTCGCATTCTGGATCAACCTTCACAATGCAGCGGTTATTGAACAAATCGCGCTTGCATATCCCGTCAGTCAACCGCGCAGCATCAAAATTGGCGATAGCACCGCACCATTTGACGAGACTCCGTTCATAACAGTCAACAATGTCAAGATGAGTCCAAAGGACATCCGGACCAATATCGTCTTTCAGAATTGGAACGACCCCAGGATCATGTTTGCTTTCTTTCGCGGAGAAATAGGTGGCCCTTCAATTCAAGGGGAGGCATTTGACAGCAGAAGCACAAGTGGCTTGCTAGAAAAGTCGGCTAGCGAATTCATAAACTCGCTTCGCGGAACGCAAAAAAGTGGTTCAGTCTTACATGTTTCCGAAATTTTTGAGGAAGCTAGACCTTATTTTTTTCCAGATTGGCCGAATGACCTCAAAGCCTTTTTATTGAAATTCTCTGACGCTGAAGTAACGAAGATCGTGACCGAAACAGACACTGTCGAGGCCGATATTTACGAAGCCGATATCGCCGATCTTGCAAAGGGAGAGCGAGACCCTGGCTACGGCTATGTCTTGTCAGATGACCGAATGAAAGGTTCTCGTTTGAATGCAGCTGTAGGTAGGCTGCTTGGGGAGCGAGAGCAGAAATTGATGAAAGTCATTCGCCGTGGCAATGTACGCGGAGAAGTAACAGTCATTGATATCGCCCTTCCCGGCGAGCCTGTTGAACCAGACGAAATCAAATAGAGGCAAGCAAATGAGTAACGATGCCGCGCAGCGCGTTGTGTCAAGCTAAGCCACCTGATAAGCAACTTTCGCTTGAGGGTTTGTCCCACTGCTCGTGTGGCATGGGCGGGTTCAAATGGTCAGCTACCGACATCTGGTGGGAGCACGTTAGCAATGGACGCACGCCGAATCGGTTTTATTTTCGGTTTGGTGGCTTTCGTCATCACGCTGGTCGTCCCGCCTCCGGCTTCGATGCCGGCTGAGGCATGGCTGGTGGCGGGGTTGGTCGTGTGGATGGCAGCATGGTGGATGACCGAAGCGATACCGCTGACCGCAACAGCCTTGCTGCCATTCCTTGTCTTGCCTTTCACAGGCGTCCTCAATGCCAAGGATACCGCCAGCGCCTATTACGAACCGATTCTGTTCCTGATCCTCGGCGGGGCATTTATCGCGCTGACTATCGAACGTACCGGATTGCACCGCAGGCTGTCGCTTGCGATCCTCAAGACAATCGGTACTTCGGGCGGGCAGGCGCGGCTACTTTTGGCATTTATGATCTCCGCAGCGCTGCTTTCGATGCTGATATCCAACACTTCCACCGCGCTAATCATGATGCCGATGGCGCTGGCGGTACTGGCTGGAGGCGGCATTGCAAATGACAGTCAAGACGGCCTCGCCGGGGCTTTGCCGATGGGAATTGCTTTCGCGGCCAGCATTGGCGGGCTCGGCACGATTGTCGGATCACCCACTAATGGCATAGCGATCGCGCTGCTCGACAGCATGATCGGGGTGCGCATCAGCTTTGCCCAGTGGACCGCCTTTGGCCTGCCGATTGTTTTGCTCGGTGTTCCGCTTGCGGCGCTGATTATCGCTAGGGTCCAGAAAGTTGCCGCGCATCCGTTTGATGTTGCCGCCGCGCGCGCTGCGATTGACACGCATTCGGCATGGACCGTGCCCGAAAAGCGTCTGGTGCCGATTATCGCGGTAACATTCCTGCTGTGGATGCTTGCACCGGTCCTGAAGGATTATCTGCCAGCAGGCTCGCTGACTGACGGGACAATTGCGGTCGCGGCAGGTCTTGCACTTTTTATTGTGCCCGACGGCACCGGCAGGCCGCTGCTCAACTGGCAGGAAGCAGACCGCGCGCCGTGGGGTGTCATCATGATGTTTGGCGGCGGCTTGGCGCTTGCCGCAGGCATGGGGGCCAGCGGCTTGGCAGAATGGTTGGGCAATGCGCTGCTACCTTTGGCAGGCGTGCCGCTGATTGTGGTCGCCCTCGCACTTGTCGCGATGGTGGTGCTGATT
>JBATLU010000363.1:0-18410 GCA_049289475.1 Pontixanthobacter sp.
ACCCAATCACGGCCAAGAAAGCGCTGGAAATCGGCCTGCTCGACCAAATTGTTGGCGAGGACAGCCTTGAGGCGGATGCCATCGCCTTTGCCCATGCTCAAATCGGCAAGCCGGTGAAGCGCAGTTCGGCTGGCACCGCGCAGCAGGATGGGGTCAGGAACCCCGGCCTGTTCGACGAATTCCGCGCCAAAAACGCGCGCGCATTGCGCGGCGTCGATGCCCCCGAAGCAGGCATCCAGGCGGTCAAAGCCGCGACCGAGCTTGATTATGCAGATGGGGTAAAGAAAGAACGCGCGCTGTTTACGGAATTGATGTCCGGCACCCAGAGCGCGGCGATGCGGCACTATTTCTTTGCCGAGCGCGCCGCCAATAAGATTGACGATATCGATCCAAAGACCGCCTTGATCAACATCGGGAAAGTTGGCGTGATCGGTGCTGGCACAATGGGCGGTGGAATCGCGATGAATTTCCTTTCTGCCGGAATTCCAGTCACGATTCTGGAAATGCAGCAGGATGCTCTCGATCGCGGAACAGGAGTCATCCGCAAGAATTACGAGCGTTCTGCCGCACGCGGGCGTATGAAGCCCGAGCAGGTGGAACAAGCGATGGGGCTGCTCACTACCACACTCGACTATGCCGATTTGGCCGATTGCGATCTGGTGATCGAAGCGGTGTACGAGAGCATGGTTGTGAAGATCGATGTATTCGGCAAGCTGGATAAGGTGGTCAAGCAGGGCGCAATCCTCGCCTCCAACACCAGCTATCTCAATGTCGATGAAATCGCGCAGGCCACCAAGCGGGCTGGGTATGTGCTGGGTCTGCACTTCTTCTCGCCCGCCAACATTATGAAACTGCTGGAAATCGTGCGAGGCAAGGAAACCCGCGACGATGTGCTGATGACAGCGATGCAACTGGCCAAGAAAATCGCCAAGGTCGCGGTGGTGTCTGGCGTGTGTCACGGCTTTATCGGCAACCGGATGCTCAGCCCTCGCCAGGTTCAGGCCAATGCATTGGTTATGGAGGGCGCGAAATATTGGGAGGTGGACGACGTGTTGCTGGAGTTCGGCTTCCCGATGGGACCGTTCCAGATGGCCGACCTCGCCGGTATCGATATTGGCTGGCACCGCGACCCATCCAAAGTGACAACTATCCGCGAGGCACTTTGCGCAGCAGGCCGGTTCGGCCAAAAGAACGGCAAGGGTTTTTACGATTATGACGAAGCCCGCAACCGGACCCCGTCGGACGAAGTGCAGGCCATCATCGCAGATTTCGCAAAAAGAGAAGGCCAAGAGCAGCGCGAAATTTCGGCCGAGGAAATCCGCGAGCGGTTGCTCTACCCAATGGTCAACGAAGGCGCCATGATTTTGGACGAGGGCATGGCGCAGCGTGCCAGCGACATCGATGTCGTCTGGATTAACGGCTATGGCTGGCCGCTAACGACCGGCGGACCGATGTTTTGGGCCGATACAATCGGGCTTGATACGGTCTTAACCGGTCTCAAGAAGCACAGCCTGCCCGTCAGTGACTATCTCCGGCGCAAGGCAGTCGCGAACGAAACCTTCAACTGACAGGCGCAAGGCGGTCGCAGAAATTTGTATTTCGGCCTATCGCCGTGGTCCTGAGCGACCAATTGCAGAAACGCACATGCGCTCACGCACCAGTTTCCCCGAGTATGTCTCATTGATATACAAGGGAAACTGTGTGGAGGTGCAAGCATTGGTAGCACCACCAGTCTCTGTGGATGCCATTCTGGCTAACTCTGGACCGCTTTCAGAACGGCCAATCGGATGGGACCGGGCGCAATCCACCGCCTTTCGTTCTGGTTGTCACGCGCGGCGATAAATGCAATCTGAACGAAATTCTCCTGGATGAAGGCTTTTGGGGAATGAGGGGGGATTACCAATGACGGTCACAGATCAAGCGAGGGCTCAAGAAGTAACCTCCAAAGCTCGCTGGTGGCTAATCGTCGCTGGATTGGGCATTGTCCTCGCGGGTGCATTTCTGGCGCAGCTTGTCCGGACTGCGGATGGCACGACCGTTCGGGACATCCGGTTTACCGGCACGAACGGCACCGTCATGAGCGCACTGCTGTATATACCGAAAAATGCTTCCTCCACGGCTCCCGCCCCCGGCATTCTTGCTGTCCACGGCTATATTAATTCACGCGAGACACAGGACGGTTTTGCCATAGAATTCGCCCGCCGCGGCTACGTCGTTTTGTCGCTTGATCAGACCGGGCATGGATATAGCGGCGGCGCAGCATTCTCAAACGGCTTCGGCGGCCCTGATGGCCTGAAATATCTGCGGTCCCTGCCGATGGTCGATACCAATCAGATTGGTCTGGAAGGGCACAGCATGGGCGGCTGGGCCGTGCTTGCAGCGGCTGCCTCTATGCCTGACGCCTATTCATCAATGGTGCTGGAAGGGTCGTCTACCGGTGCACCTTTTGCTCAAGAAGGCTCGACCACCTGGCCGCGAAATCTCGCGCTAGTATTCAGCCGCTACGACGAATTCTCCAAACTCATGTGGGACGTTGATCGCGCACAAGACTTGCCGACAAGCGCGAAGCTGCAAGCAGTGTTTGGCACCAATGCTCCCGTTGCGGAGAAGCGTTTGTATGGAGCAATCGCAGAAGGAACCGCGCGAAAGCTTTATCAGCCTAATACGACGCATCCCGGCGATCATTTCTCGGCGGCGGCTATCGGGAACGCTACGGAATGGTTTGCTGCCACGCTCGATGGCGGGACACCCCGTCCGGTTGACGATCAGATCTGGTACTGGAAAGAAGTCGGCACAGGGATTGGGCTTGTCGGCTTTGTCATGATCATGCTCAGCGTATTCGATGCGCTTGTCCGCTTGCCACTGTTTGCCTCCATGCGCAAAAAGGCGATCCCAGCGGCCGAACATCGGGACCGCCGCTGGTGGCGGACGTTTGCAGTGAATACCGCGTTGCCGGCATTGCTGTTCTTTCCGACATTTATTGCCGCTTTTCTTCTGCTGCCAGCGTCACCCTTGCTGCCGCAAGCGGTTACGACACAAATTACAGTCTGGGCGGTGGCCGGCGCTGCGATTAGCCTTTTGATTGGACGCTTCATGCAGCGCCCAGCTGATACTCACCAATCGGACTGGGCAAAATCCATCCTGTTGGCTGGGGCAACTGTTGCGGCCGGGTACGGCGCGCTCTGGCTCGTCGATCAGCTCTTCATGACAGATTTCCGCCTGTGGGTTGTCGCCGTCAAACTGCCGAGTCTCCGTCAATTGGGTATCGCGGGAATCTATGTCGTGCCGATCACGCTCGCGTTCCTGGTGATGACTAGGTCGCTTGCTAGCGCTACGGTCGGCAGCGACACGGGCCGATTGCGTTATATGGCCGCGATCCTGACGCTAACGACCGGCTTCATAGTGATGCTCAGCGCGATCTACGGCTTGTTCTTCATGACCGGGTCGCTAGTCACCGCATTCGATCCGCTCAGCACGGTCATTGCATTGCAATTTGTGCCAGTGCTGACCGCCGTGGCGATCATCGGAATTTTTACCTGGCAGCGGACCGGCAGCTATCGCCCCGGTGGGCTGGTAGCAGGGATGTTGGTGACGCTATATGTCGTTACGGGTACCGCTACACAAGTCTGAGCTGATCTACCCTCGGTTCGGTCTTTCGACAGGCAAGGTCGCTGCGGGATCTGCCGCAACGGCTATTGCGAAGCTGAACTTCAGACTGCGTTTAGGTTGTTTTTCAGGCGGCACGAGCGCCTAGTTTTAGCGGGCAAAGCGCTCGTCGGAATTTGCACTACCCTCCATACCGTCACTGCAGTTTTCGCCGCAGAGACTATGGGCTATTTTAGCTATATTCTTTGATTGATTACAGTCTCTTGAGCGTCTGCGTTCGGCTGCAACTCACTGAAAGTGTGTGATTTGGCCCACTAGTTTTCCCTAGTATACCTTATTGATATAAAAGGAAAAATGTGTGGAGGCCCGAGCCGGAATCGAACCGGCGTGCACGGTTTTGCAAACCGCTGCGTCACCACTCCGCCATCGGGCCTCGATTCCCGTGGGCCCTACGGTCCATCGGGCGGATGCGGCGCTCTAGCGTCTCGCGCCGCGCGAGGCAATGCGATTCTTGCCTTTGCGAACGCTTTGCGAATCCTTTGCGAACAAACTGCGCAAACGGGCTGGCACTTCGGTTCAGTGTCGCTAAGAAACCTGACTATGAGTGTGAACAATCTTATCGATCCGATTTCCGCGCAAGGCGGAAAGGTGGTGCTGGACGATGCCGAGAGCTGGATGCAAGGCCGCACCCTGTATGGCGGCGCATCATCGCTTGTCGCCTATACTGCGGCCATTCGCGCATTTCCAGATTTGCCGCCATTGCGCGCCGGGCAAATCAGCTTTGTGGCGCCGGTGGGCGCGGAATTCGAGTTGACCAGCGCGATTGTCAGGCAAGGCCGCAATGTCACGCAAATCCGCAGCGAGATCATCAGCGAAGGCAAAGTCGCGCTGAGTGCAGCATGGCTTTTCGGTGCGGCGCGCGATCCCAATGCTGTGCATGTTCCGCCGCCACCTTCGCCCGGTCCGGGTCAGCCCGAAAGTTCCAAGCCGGCAAATTCTGACCATGTACCGGAATTTCTCAAGAATAATTTTGATGTTCGCTTCACGCAGGAACGGATGGCTGATGATGTGCCGATTATCCGCCGTTGGACCCGGCTGAAGGAACTATCGGGAATTGACCCTGTATCGCAATTGATTCTGATTGGTGACACTTTGCCGCCATCCGCTGCCAGGATTATGCAGCGCCGCGGCCCGCTCAGCTCGATCAACTGGTCATTCAATGTGCTCGATCCGCAGCCGCAAACGCGCGACGGATGGTGGCTAGCGGAGGCCGCCAGCGATCATGCCGATGAGGGATATTCGAGTGAGCGACTTCGGCTATGGAATGCCGACGGCAAACAAATGCTGTCGGGCATTCAGGCTGTGGCGATTTTCGGTTGACGGTTAAATATCGTCAAACTTCGGTGTGCGCTTAGCCATACCCGCCATAACCGCTTCAATCTGGTTTTTGGTCCGCATAATGGCGTGCTGCTCGATGCTTTCCTCCATCAGCAAAGCATCGCCATTGCGTTCGGCCATCGCGTTGGAAAGCCGTTTGGCTGCGCGGATTGCGTGCGGATTGCGGTTGGCGATTTCGGTCGCAATAGCAGTTGCACGGCTGAGCGGATCATTGTCCACGAACGTGGCTAGGCCATATTTCAAAGCCTCCAGCCCGGTGAACTGGCGGTTAGTATAAACCAGTTCGCGCAGCATATCGTCGCGCACCAAGCCGCGCCACAGCGCATAGCCGCCCATGTCGGGGACCAAACCCCATTTCAGCTCCATAATCGCCATACGGGAATCGGGTGCCGCAACCCGGATGTCTGCACCGCTAGCAATCTGCATTCCGCCGCCAAAACAAACGCCATGAATTGCGCATACAACCGGCACGGGCAATTTGCGCCACTGCGTTGCGACTTGCTGGAATTTGTTGGAATTGCCGTAGGTCCGCTCGGTCAAACTTGGTTCGTCGGGTGATGGCTCCCGGCCGAAACTGGATGTATCGAGGCCCGCACAAAAGCTTGCCCCCTCTCCCGACAGCACAACCGCACGCAGGCCTTTCAGATCGTGCAAAGACTGACCGGCCTGAATAATCCGTTCGAACATTTCCGGATCGAGCGCATTCATTTTGTCCGGCCGGGTCAAGCGAACCTGCGCTACCCCGTCTTCACCGAGGTTAATCGAGACGCGTTCGTTTTCCTGAAATGTCATGTACTTCACCTGATCAGCAATTTTCAGAGGTATCGTTACCAAAGCGCGGATGGCTGTCCAGCGTTTCATCATGACGATGCGGATCTGTTCGCATCCGGTAGCCGCCTTCAGGGCCGGTTTCGATCATCCACGAAAGCCTGAATTTATGCAGCTTTGCCCTAATCCGGGAAACCGCCACTTCCACACGGTTACCTGCCGGGACAAACCCGAGCCGCCAGACGTCCTCCAGCAAGGCTGCCTTGGTCAATGTTTCCCCTTCTGCATCGGCCAGCCGCCAGAGCAATTCGAATTCTCGCGGATAGAGCCGCAGCCAGTCCTGCCCGACGGCTGCGTCGCGGTGGAACAAATCGAGCGAGATCTGCCCCGCTGTCCTTATGCGGGGGATCAAGCCCAGCGTGTCATCTTGTTCAAAGGGCATCACGGAATAGTGCGGGATGCAGCCCGGAAAACACCCAGCATTTGTCCCTCCGCAAAGATTGGCAAGATTGAATTAACGTTCAAAGCAGCGCGCCTGCCCGCAACGAATAGCATTGTCTCTGCGTGACAATCAGATGATCGAGAATTGTCAGGCCGAGCGCTTGCGCAGTGGCAGCGAGCCTGCGCGTAGAATCTATATCGTCATCACTTGGTAAACATTGCCCCGATGGGTGGTTGTGAACCAGCAACAGGCATGCCGCATCGAGCTCCAAGGATCGCCGAAATAGCTTGACCATATTGAAGCGGACATTGCCCGATGTACCCCACCCCATTTCTTCATCGAGTAAATACTGCTTCGCATGATCGCAGAAGATGACCAGCAGGCGTTCTTGCGTCCCGGTTCCAAGGCGGGACTGGAGATATTGCCGCAGTGATGGATCATTCGGATCAACGCTGGCGCTCGAAAGTTGCTCTTGCCGCGCTGTATCAACCAGATCGCGTGCAGCCAGTAACATGTCGCATGCGGCTGTAAACTCTTCCCCAAGTGCGGCGAGCTGGGATCTGGGCGCCGCAAGCGCGCGGGCCAAAGTCCCGAATTTCCCCCGAAGCGCCGCCGCTAATCTCGGTGCAGATTCTCCGGCGAAAGGCGAGAGGAGGTCCGCCATGATCTGTAGCTGCCGTGGCGCTCCACTCTGCGATGGTGGAGCCATATTCCGAAAGCCAGAATGATGATCTGAAAATACGATGGAGCAATCACCATAATCGCATAGGTGATCGGCGAAATCGCGTTCGTCGCGAACATCGCGAGATGCGCCACCACTGCTATAATTTGAAAACCTGCCATCCATAAAGTGTACATCCGGTTCGCTCGAAGTGCGATTGTGACCATGGCTACGCCAATAGAAAGGTCGATAAGGAACACACCCAAATCGGCAGATTGAAATGCTGAGGCAGAACCGGCGACAATCGTGTAATAGAGTTTTGACACCACGATCATCGCTATGATCACATAGCTCATCCATTTCTCAGGGGCTGCTCCCCATCGCCACGCCGCAAACACAACTGCGTAGTCCATTATGTTTTTGGCTAACGGACGATATTCGTTCCAAATTTCAAGCGCTGTCAGAGCACTTCCTTCCTAAGCGGCTTCAGGCTCCTGCAACGGGCTGAAATTCACAATCGCACTAGCCGGGATGTCGGTTGGAATGTGCGTATCATCCGCCGCATGGATCCGGGCCACTTTGCTCAATTCGTCATGTACGCGCAAGAGGTTCGTCGACATGCCCATCGCCTGGTTCTCGGCCTGAGTCAGGCGCATGATTGCACGTTGCCCGGTATCGACCGGCACATTTGGGTTTTGACGCGCCGCAATCATTGCTTGCTTGAGCTTGGCACATGCCATCATCGCTTCATCGGACAGCGCCTCTGCTTCGCGAATCAGTTTCTTTATGTTCAAAGCATCTGCATGGACGGACTTGTTCATAAAAGTTACTCCTGAAGGGGCCACCGGCCTCTCGCAGAATGTAACTTCTACGAGCCGGTGCCTTCTGTTCTGAGTTCGGCTATGCCATCCAAGACCTCGGTCACCGTTTTCGCCGCTGAGGCGACCAGAATAACCGCGGCAACTATGCCGAAGGCAATTCCGATCATTGCTGCGAGTCGGACAAGGACAGCATAATCGCCATCGAATTTTGTTGGGACGACCACCGGTTCCCGGGATCCCATCCAAGGCGCATCGATGAGGACGTGATGCGCATCGGAAAGGACGATCTCTCCGGGGTCGGCCCGGTGCCCCTGATCGGGGAAGATCGGCACATCATGCAGCTGAGAATTTCTGTATTGAGGATTCCTATAGGGGTCACGCCCCAACCCAATCGCGCTTTCGCTATCAGCGCAATCATCTGTTTTTACAATATCTTCCGGATCAAAATGCAGGCGGAACTGTTCAACCAGATCGCTCATGCTTTCGACTTCAAATTTGTCTTTGAGCGCGCGAATGTGTTGGTTTATCCGCGCTTCTGACACGCCCAGATCGCCAGCGATCACCTTGATCGGCACGCGCCGGTCGATTCGTTCCAGCACATCGCGCTGTCGATCGGTCAATCGGATATCAACTTGAGCATTCATTGCGAAACCCCGTGCCTCATCGCAGCCGAGGATATGCCAATGTCCCTGGCGAATCAACGGCCACGATAAGAGTGCACGGATGCTGGACAGTTTTTACTAGCCGCCATTCACTCCAAGCGATTGAAGGTAGCGCTTCACATTGCGCGCTGCCTGACGAAGCCGCTGTTCGTTTTCGACCATCGCGATGCGGACAAAGCCCTCGCCCTCTTCGCCATAACCGACACCCGGTGCCACCGCCACTTCGGCGTGGGTCAGCAATTGTTTGGAAAATTCCAGACTGCCCATTTCCTTCAAGGCAGGTGGAAGCGGTGCCCATGCGAACATCGACGCAGGTGGAGGGGGAATGTCCCATCCGGCGCGGCCAAACGCCTCGACCATAACGTCGCGGCGCTTTTGATACAGCTGCCGGTTGCTCTCGACGATATCCTGCGGACCATTGAGCGCGGCGCATGCTGCAGCTTGAATAGGCGTAAATGCGCCATAGTCGAGGTAAGATTTGACCCGGGTTAGCGCAGAGATCAACTGCTTATTGCCAACCGCAAATCCCATCCGCCAACCGGCCATGGAATAAGTCTTGGACATCGAGGTGAATTCAACCGCGACATCTTTCGCGCCCTTGGCCTGCATGATCGATGGTGTTGGATTGCCGTCAAAATACAGTTCAGAATATGCAAGATCGGACAGAACCCAGACTTCGTTTTCTTTCGCCCATGCCACTAGCCGCTCATAGAACGCCAGATCGACCACTTCCGCAGTCGGGTTGGACGGATAATTGACCACAAGCACACTTGGCCGCGGAACAGTGAAGGCCATCGCATTGTCGAGCGCGCGCCAATAGTCTTCGTTCGGCGTGGTTGGCACTGCGCGGATTGTCGCCCCGGCAATAATGAAGCCGAATGTGTGGATCGGGTAAGACGGGTTAGGCGCCAGAATGACATCGCCTGGCGCAGTTATCGCATTGGCAAGACTGCTGAGCCCTTCTTTAGAGCCCATCGTAACAACGATTTCGCTCTCTGGATCAAGCTCAACCCCGAATCGCTGAGCGTAATAATTTGCCTTGGCCTTGCGCAGGCCGGGAATACCCTTCGACTGCGAATAGCCATGCGCGTCGGGTTTGCGTGCCACTTCGCACAATTTGTCGATCACATGTTGCGGAGGTGGCTGGTCGGGATTGCCCATACCGAGGTCGATAATGTCGCGCCCTTCCTTCCGCGCGGCGGCCCGCATCGCGTTGACTTCGGCGATGACGTAAGGGGGCAAGCGCTTGATGCGGTAGAAGTCGGTGTTCATTTTGTTACCTGGCAGGCCTTTCTCATGGAATTCGATTGCAGAAATGGCGACTTTGCCAAATCATTGTTGTGACCTATCTTAGGTCAACTACATTCGCGCAAGCGTCAATCTTGCCACGGATACAAAATCCTGGGCTGACCGCGTATCATTTGGACCATTTCGATGACTGACAAGACCGATCCGACCGCACCGTTTGCCGAATTCATTCAGGCGCAGGGTAAGGCAATGCGCGATATGATGCAGAATTTTGTCCCGGGCGCGGTAATTCCTCCGGCGATGATGCCAGGAACCGTTCCCAATCCGACTGACATGGCGAGCTGGGCTGATGTGGCAAAGCAAATGCAACAAATGTGGAGCAATTTTCAGTCCGAGCGGCCGGACAGCGATGGTGCAACACTGGCGATTACCGATCCCATGCAATGGCTGGGCGCGATGCAAGATTGGTACCGGCAAATGCCGATTGGCGAACCCGAAAAGCAAGCACAAATGTGGACTGAAAGCCTCGCACTTTGGCAGACTGTGCTCGGCAATTTCGGTTTCGGCCCTGACGCCGATCGGACCTCCGATGGTGAATTACCGCGCAAGGATCGCCGCTTCGCCGATGAGCGATGGACCAGTCAGCCAGCATTTGCGCTGATCCATCAGACTTATTTGCTGATGGCCGAACGGCTCCACACAATGGTCGATGATATTGAGGGCTTGCCGGAGAGCAAGAGAGACCAACTTCGCTTTGCAACCAAGGCAATGGTCGAGGCGATGAGCCCTGCCAATTTCCCGCTGACCAATCCAATCGTGCTCGAAAAGACAATGGAAGCCAAGGGCCAGAATCTGGTTAAGGGCATGGAGCATCTCCTCACCGATCTTAAAAAGGGTCAGTTAACGCATGTTGATCCTGATGCCTTTACGGTAGGAGAGAACATTGCAGTTACACCGGGCAAAGTTGTCTACGAAACCAATCTGTTCCAACTGATCCAATACAGCCCGACCACTGAAGATGTGCTGGCAACACCGCTGGTCATCTTCCCGCCATGGATCAACCGGTTCTATATCCTCGATCTCAATCCTAAAAAGAGCTTCGTGCGCTGGGCTGTCGAACAGGGTGTCACGACGTTCATGGTCAGTTGGAAATCCGCTGATGCGAGCATGAAGGATGTTGTATGGGACGATTACATCCTTGCGCAGATCGAGGCGATTGACCGCGTCCGCGAACGGCTGAAGGTGCCATCGGTTCATACCATCGGTTATTGCGTTGCCGGAACCACGCTCGCCGCAACGCTGGCGTTGCTGCATCGGCGCGGTGAGCAGGACAAGGTCAAAAGCGCGACATTCTTCACCGCGCAGGTCGACTTCGGCAATGCGGGCGAATTGCTCCATTTCATCGATGACCAGCAATTGGCGGGTATCGAAAAACTCAACAAGGATGGCTATCTTGACGGTCGCTATCTGGCCGCCGCATTCAATATGTTGCGCGGAACCGATCTTATCTGGAACTACTGGGTCAATCACTATTTATTGGGCGAAGATTATCCCGCCTTCGATTTGCTGCATTGGAACGGTGACGTCACCAATTTGCCGGCCAAGTGGCATCAGGATTATTTATGCGACCTCTACCGGGACAACCGCTTGGTTCAGCCCGATTCCCTAAGTGCCGACGGCACCCCGCTTAATCTGGGGCTGGTGACCACGCCGACCTATATCCAAGCGGGCAAGGAGGATCATATCGCACCGGCTGACAGCGTTTGGCATCTGACCGATCATTTCCAAGGGCCGATACGCTTTGTTCTGGCCGGATCAGGGCACATCGCAGGCGTCGTCAACCCACCTGGCTCGGGCAAATATCAATATTGGATCAATGAAGACGGCGCGTCATCGCTGGAAGAGTTCAAGCAGGGCGCTGCAGAGATCGCGGGGAGCTGGTGGCCCGACTGGATCGAGTGGCTGACCAGCCATGATTCAACCAAAGTGGCAGCAAAAGGCAAGCGCGCGCCCGGCGGAAAAGGCGATATAACTATTGAAGATGCTCCGGGAAGATATGTAAAAACCCGATAAATTCAATATCTTACGATTTTATGCTGCGCTGCACAAAAAATGCTTGACTTCGCAGTTGCAATGTCTATTTTGTGCACTGCAACATAAACCGGTGTGAACCCCGCAAAGCAACAAGGATTTTTATCATGGCAACCAGCGCAAGCAAAATCGATGCTGCAGCGGAAAAGGCATATGCCGAAGCTGCTGCCAAGAAGGTTGATACCACCACCAGCGACGTAAGCGTTGCTGCGATCG
The DNA here is from genome assembly GCA_049289475.1 of Pontixanthobacter sp. Classification (GTDB taxonomy): domain Bacteria; phylum Pseudomonadota; class Alphaproteobacteria; order Sphingomonadales; family Sphingomonadaceae; genus Pontixanthobacter. The sequence continues at coordinate 11,914 of JBATLU010000363.1, forward strand.
CCAAGGCAGTAGAGGCGGAAACAGCCGCTCCTGCCAAAGCTGCTGCACCGGCCAAGAAGGTCGCTGCGAAAAAGATCGCCGCCAAGAAGCCGGCCGCAAAAAAGATCGTAGCCAAGAAAAAGGCCGCTCCGAAGAAAGCGGCGACCGCCAAGAAAATCGCCAAGAAGGCGACTGCTCCCAAGAGCAAGCCTGCCGCGAAGAAAACCATCCCCACAATCAAGACTTCTATCTCGAAGGATACCATTATGACCAAAGCTGCTGATTATACCGCACAGGTAAAAGACGGTCTCGCCGACCTGCAAGCCCGCGCCAAGACTGTATATGGCAAGGGTTCCGAATACGCTGCCGACATGGGTGAATTCACCAAGGGCAACGTTGAAGCTGTTGTTGAATCGGGCAAGATCCTTGCTGCCGGCCTTCAAGACATGGGCAAAGTCTACGTCGCCGACGCCAAGGGCGTTGTTGAAACTGTCACCGCAGACGTCAAAGAAGTTGCTGCAGTACGCAACCCGACTGACTTCGTTCAGCTTCAGGGCAAGATTGTCAGCCGTAACTTCGACGCAACCGTCGCAGCCGTTTCGAAGAGCGCTGAAGCTTGGGTCAAATTGACCAACGAAGCTTTCGCGCCGATTTCGAACCGTATGAGCCTTGCAATGGAAAAAGTCCGCAAGGCTGCTTAATTCTCTCTGACCTTTTGGTCTAGAAAGCTCCGCCGGCTCCCCTCCCTCCAACTGCCGGCGGAACTTGATTAACGGGCTGGACGCATATCGTCCGGCCCGTTTTTCTTTGGTTCATAGACTCATGCGAAAACGGGAACTTCCTGTCCCAAATCGTGTAATACCCATGAGGCGGCAACGCCGCATCACAACATCCCCCTTGCGAATAGCAAAGCCCTTACGATATTGGCCCTGATATGAAGTCTGCCGTATTCCCGTTTCAAATTTTTGCCAGCGCGACCAGCGCAGCAAATGGCACGCCTGCGGGCGGCGTTGATGACGGTGAAGGCCAGATCGGCATTGCCACCAAGACCCAGATCAAGCCTAAAAAGCCTAGCCAGTATAAGGTCTTGCTACTCAACGACGATTACACTCCGATGGAATTCGTGGTGTTGATTCTGAAACGGTTTTTCAGAATGGATCTGGAACAAGCGACGCGGGTTATGCTGCATGTCCACCAGAAGGGTGTCGGTGTGTGCGGTATCTTCCCTTATGAAGTGGCTGAAACCAAGGTCAATCAGGTGATGGATTTCGCCAAAGAAAACCAGCACCCGCTCCAATGCACGCTTGAAAAAGCCTGATTGCCGCATGACCCGCGGGAATTTTCGCGCTAGGGTTACGGCAACTTTCACCAAAACGGGCTATCCGCGCGCGCGTGTTCAACTTTATTCCTTCCGTTGATCGATATATCTTCCGGCTCGTAGTGGTGCCGATGCTGGGCGTATTTGCGCTGGCGGCATCGCTGCTGACGCTCGAAAAAATGGGTCGGCTGTTTGATTTTGTCGCAACCGAAGGCGGACCAGTGGCGGTGGTGTTCAAAATGCTTGCCAGCCTGTTACCCGAATATGCCAGCCTCGCCATTCCGCTCGGCCTTTTGTTGGGGGTCCTGCTCGCCTTCCGGAAGCTTGCCACCACCAGTGAACTCGACGTTTTTCGCGCGGTCGGTATGGGTTATGGCCGCCTGTTGCGTGTGCCCTATATTCTCACCGCAGTGTTGATGGCGGTCAATGTCGCGCTGGTGTTCTACGTCCAGCCGATCAGCCGCTACTATTACGAACAGCTGAATTACGAACTGCGCTCGGGCGCGCTGGGCGCGTCAATCAAAGTCGGCGAGTTCACGACATTGGCCAACCGTATGGCCCTCCGGATCGAACAAAGCGAAGATGACGGCAGACGCCTGAAAGGAATTTTCGCGCGCGTGGAGAACAGCAAAGGTCAGGTACTGGCAATTTCTGCGCGAGAGGGAAATTTCCTTGCGACCAACGACAATCCCGACACCATCATCTTGCGCTTGACCGACGGAACAATTGTTCAGGATACAGGCGGCGCCGAGGCCACTTCGCGCGTGCTTAGCTTCACCCGGCATGATCTGCCGATCGATTTGCCGAAGATCGAAGAATTCCGGCGGCGGGGCGACGCCGAACGCGAATATATTCTACCCGAATTGCTCAGCATCGGCTGGTCAGCTGACGAATCCACACAAAAGCGAAACGCCAGTCAGGCTAGTTTCAACTTCCGTCTGGTTGAGGTTATCATGATGATACTGATGCCACTGCTTGCAGTTTCGCTCGCGATCCCGCCAAAGCGTTCTACATCCGCGCTAGGGGTGTTTGTCTCGATTATTATGGTGGTCGCCTACCATAAGGTGAACCAATATGGCGAGGACTTTGCCACGCTCGGACGGATTGATCCGCTGCTCGCGCTATGGGGACCGTTCGTCCTGTTTTCGGCGCTTATCCTGTGGATGTACTACCGTGTGGCATTTGTGCCGGGCGGGCAGGCAATCGGCGCGCTGGAAACCGGTTTCGCAAAATTGGGCAAAATGACACGCAAGCTATTCAGCAGCAAGAAACCCAAAGCGGCGCTGAGTGGGGAATTGGCTCCGGCCGAATAGACCATGCAGCTCGATTTCTTCCCCTCCCGAACGCTTACACTTTATCTGGCAAGATTGTTTGTCACGCGCATTCTTGCCATGCTGGCCATGCTGGTGCTGGTGCTGATGGCGCTCGATCTGCTCAGCACAAGCGGCAAAATACTTGCGGTACCCGGCAATGGTCAGGGCGAACTGTTGCATTATGTTTCGCTGCGCGTGCCGCAGCTTATCTCCAGCTTCCTGCCCTATTCGGTCCTGCTCGCGACGATTATCTCGTTGATTGCACTCAACCAGAACAGCGAAGTTATCGCGATGAAAGCAGCGGGCCTGTCCGCGCATCAGGTGCTTGCTCCGCTGTTGCTAACCGCACTGGCAGTATCTGCCCTAAGCTTCGCCTTCAACGAACGCGTCGTAACCCGGGCAAATGGAACGCTCAAAGCGTGGCAAGACGCCGAATACGGGCCGATACCGCGCGATTCGGGGGTACGCAGCAATGTCTATCTCACCGATGGCGCCAATATTCTAACCGCCGCCACCATAACTGGCGAGGGTACCACGACCCGCCTGAGCGGCATCACATGGTATCAGCGCGGCCCGCAAGGGATGCTGCTCAAGCAAGCGCGCGCTGCAAATGGCACCTTTGCCAATCCGGGCTGGATACTGACCGATGTCGAAATATTTGATGTCGCAACCGCCGAGACGACAAAATCGCCAAGCTTGAAAGTTGGTGAGCAGCTAACGCTTGATCAGATCGAACTGGAAAGCGTCGATCCTGATGCGCAAGGATTCTTCGAATTATCCCGGTCAATCGACGAATATGCAAAGGTAGGCCGCAGGACGGCTGAATTACAAACCAAATGGTGGCACAAGCTGGCAGGGCCGCTGGCTGCGTTCCTGATGCCCCTGCTCGGCGCAATTGCCGCGTTCGGCCTCGCCCGCTCGGGGCATTTGTTTGTCCGTGCGATCATCGGCATGGCGCTGGGCTTTGCCTATTTCGTGGTCGATAATGCCGCGATGGCGATGGGCAATTTCGGCGGATATCCGCCGCTACTGGCCGCTTGGGCCCCGTTCCTGCTGTTCGCCTTGATCGGAGAGGCCGTTCTAATCCGTACCGAAGAATAGCGATCTATTTTCGCAAGTCGGTGCACAAACGAAGATGCGCACAGAATAATCTTAACGAGGCTGCAGCGTACTGCGGACAATGCGACCAACGAGCGGTAGCATCCCTGCGTGATTGGCGCCTTCGTACGTCGAATTCACGCCCAAATGGGCGCTCAAGCGGCGATGCGCTTGGCCCAGCGAATGGTAGGGCATGCTAGGTAGCAAGTGGTGCAAGGCGTGATACCGGAGGCCAACTGGAGCCCAAATTGCTGCAATGAACCCGGGCGGCGGCACATTGACCGAATCCAGATATTGCGCGGTCACACTCATCGGTTCTCCGTCATTTTCCCAAAGATGGGCAACCAATGTGCGCAATTGATTGAGCACCGCAGTGAGCGAAAATACCGCCAAGGCAACCAGCACCGGCTTCCACCCGAGAACAAAAACACTCGCAATCAGGGCCATAGCCCAAGCGGAGGCGAGCACTTCCTGCCACATCACCCGCGCCTTCAAATCACCTTCGGGCGGGCGGCGGCGGAAATCGGGATTGATCGACAGCGACGAGAAACGCTCCCACACCAATTTACGGATGGGCGGAATTATGAGGCCCAAAGGCACCAAAACGGCAGAACGAAGGACAAGCGCAGGCGGTGCCAGCAAGGCAATCAACACGAACAATGGCAGCGTCCAGGGCTTCATCAGAGCAAGCGGAAGATATTCGGGATCTTCAATCGTGCCATAGCGCGTCCTCGCATGGTGCAATGTATGCACCCCTTCATAGGTGAAAGAAGGCATCAGCATCGGAATTCCGACCAGTAAATTCCAGACCGTGCGGAAACCTGGCAAGGCATTTTTGTGGAGATGCGAAATCTCGTGAATAAACAGAAGTGCGCGATAGAGCGTCAGCGCCGCGATAACGCCCAACGTGACCGCAAGCGGCACACTCTTGGTCAGAATTGCGCCGGCCAGCGCTGCATAGCCAACCGCCGCATTGACCAACATATCGGTCCAGTAAATCGCCGGACGCGCTTCTGAAATATCCTTGGTCAAATCGCGCGCGGCGCGCAGCATTTCCTTATCATCCGCGATCACCAAGCGGGTGTTCCCGCGCGAACCGGTCGGCAATTTGGCAGCATGCTGGGCTGCGGCATCTATACTGTTTTGTGCGTTCATATCTCTATTTTCCGAAAATGCCTTTACCGGATAATCGAAGCGCGTAACAGTCCTTTACACATTCGAAGGTCAGCACTTTCCTTGACAATCCAGCGATAGCCGACACAGGGCTAATCAAGGCTGAACAAGGGCAGGCTGCGGGTAATGAGTTTGATCGATCAAGAGATAGTAATCACGTCGGTGACCGGCAAGGCACAGCGCAAGCTTTTCGTGAAACTGGGTCAGGAATTTGCGGTCCGCACACCGCATAGTGTCCCGCAAATCTTCAGCGAATTGATGGAATTGGTCGACCCGGTGAAGAACCCGTTTTTTGACCACGCCCGCGTCGAATTATTGATCGCCTATCGCGGCGGAATAGCCATTGGCAGGATTTCCGCGCATATTGACGAACTGGCATTGGCTTTACCGCCGGAACAGGGCTTCGGGCCAGGAACAGGCATGTTCGGCTATTTTGATGCCGTGGATGAAGAAACCGGTCGGGCGTTGATGGCCGCTGCCGAAGATTGGCTTCGCGGCCAAGGAATGGACCGGGTCTTGGGGCCGATTTCGATGTCGATTTGGGAAGAACCCGGCCTGCTGACGCTGGGTCACGATCATGCCCCAGTGATCATGATGGGGCACCATCCGGCGCATTATCAAGGTTGGATCGAAGCCAATGGCTATGCGCCTGCCAAGAGATTGCTGACCTACGATCTGGATGTGAGCAAACAATTCCCGCCGCTCGTTCAGAGAATTGTAAAATCTGCAGAGCGAAACCAGCGCTTGACCATGCGCAACGCTGACAAAAGCAAATTCGGGCGCGAGGTCCGTATCATTCTCGACATCTTGAACGATGCTTGGTCGGACAATTGGGGCTTCGTACCATTTACCGAGCGCGAAATTGATTATGCCGCGAAGAAGTTGAAGCCGATCGTTCTTTCAGAGCTGGTCAAAATTGTCGAACTCGACGGAGTCCCGCAAGCCTTCATGCTGACATTGCCCGATATTAACAACATGCTGACCAGGATTGACGGCAAGCTGCTGCCCTTCGGATGGTTCAAATTGCTGCGCTGGCTGCGCAACCCCAAAAGCGCGGATATGAGAGTGCCGCTGATGGGCGTGCTGAAAAAACACCATAACACCCGTCTGGCGAGCCAAATGGCATTTATGATGATCGACGATATCCGCCGCACCGCGCATGAAAAATTGGGCGTTACGCGCGGCGAGATCGGCTGGATTCTTGATGACAACAAAGGCATGATTGCGATTGCCGACACGATCGGAAGCGCCATCAACCGCGAATATATGATCTACCAAAAGCAGCTTTGAATTCCGGCAATGGCATTGGTCAGAGGGAGATCCTAGGCCCAAAAGTAGAAAGGCCTCTTCCCGAATTCGGGAAAAGGCCTTTCGGGATCGTATCACGCACCGATTTGGACGGGAGGGGGGTCTCGGCGGTGATACAATCATAATGCGTGGCTGCCGAAGTAGTTCCAGCAAACATGTGGAAGCCGCAATGAATTCTCATAAATATCTGTATTAAAATGAGTTTTAAAAAAAAATCGCTCCAAAGCTACGCCGCTCGAAAATCCGCCGCGTCAAATAGGTTCAAGGTCTGGGAACCAAGTGCTGGCATTGCCGTTTGTGTCATGGAT
>JBATLU010000364.1:0-15794 GCA_049289475.1 Pontixanthobacter sp.
CATCTCCACCGCCACCGCCTTCAACCAATTTTGATACGGCTGAGTTCCGCCGGTCTGACGGTCCGAGTTTCCACAATGCGATTTCAGCATGGCAAAATGGAATTGTTGGTACTGGTTCGACAATCGCGATCATCGACACCGGTATCGACACCGACAGTCCTGAGTTTCTGGGCCGGATACATCCTGACTCGCGCGATGTTGCGGGCAACACTTCGGTCGAGGCTGTTGATGACCATGGCACCCATGTCGCGCTTGTGGCGGCTGCAGCGCGGGACAATTCGGGCGTTGTCGGCATTGCCTATGGTGCGAGCGTCCTTGCTTTGCGCGCTGACCGCCCTAACACTTGCAATGCTGCGTCCAATGCGGCGCTGGATGGGTGTGAGTTTTTTGATCGGGATATTGCTGCAGGGGTGAATCAGGCGATCGCTTCCGGCGCCAAAGTCATCAACCTCAGCCTTGGGGGCAGCGCGCCGACTGCGCAGCTGAGCAATGCCATCGCGCAGGCCGCAGCAGCGGGAATAGTTATTGTCGTTTCGGCGGGAAATGACGGCGATACGACCGATCCAGCGATCAATCCCAACCGCCCCGATCCCTTCGCTGTCGGCCTATTGGCGGCAGGCGGCGCGAATGTAATTATTGTTGGTTCGGTTGATGAAAATGGCGCATTTTCAGATTTCAGCAACCGTGCGGGAGATTTGTCTGCATCATTCTTAACCGCTCGAGGCGAGGCGATTTGCTGTGTCTATGAAAATGGCAGCTTGAAAGTAGAAACTGGCGCTGCGGGCAGTTTTGTAACTTTGTTTTCCGGAACAAGCTTTGCTGCGCCGCAAGTTGCTGGCGCCGTGGCGCTGTTGGCGCAGGCATTTCCCAATTTGACCGGTGCCCAGATTGTCGAGATTTTGCTCAGTTCGGCGCGCGAGGCCGGGGCGGCAGGCACAGATGCGCAATTTGGCCGCGGCATTCTCGATATTGCGGCATCGCTCCAGCCGAGCGGAACAACTACGCTCGCCGGAACGACCATATCGCTGGCTATGGGCGATGATGTGGGCGTTCTATCAGCGCCGATGGGCGATGCCTTGGTCAATGCTCCGCTGCAAAGCGTGATCACAGACAAATATGGACGTGCCTATAATTATGAGCTCGGCGGGCGAATTCGCGAAGCTTCGATCCGCCCTCGATTGCTGGGTGCTATCGAACAGCAAGGGCGCCGGATGGCCGGTTCAAATGGCCGGATGGCTATGGCGTTTACGGTGGGAAATTCCGCGAGCGACGCATTTGCTTCTCCATTGCGATTAACATCGGACGAGGCCCAGCAGGCCAAAGTTCTAGCGGCGCGCATTGCACTAAAATTGACACCTGAAACCGACTTTGCATTTGGCATCGCTGAAAGCGCCGACGGTTTGGTCGGGCAATTGCAGGGATTTGACCGGCCCGCATTTCTAATTGCACCCGGTGCAGGCGGCGACACAGGATTTTACCAATCTAATAGTGCCTCGCTCGCCTTGCGCCGCCAGATCGGTGATTGGGGCGTGAGTTTCGCGGCGCAGAGCGGAGGCGCGTGGCTTGGTGCATTGCGGCAGACCGAAGGCAATCTCTCTCGAAGGCGAGAGCAAGGGACAACAAATACGATGTCATTGTCCGTTGACCGGGCAGTCGGCGCATTTTCGATGGCGGGCGGCGCGTCTTGGCTGCAAGAACGGGACACAATCCTTGGTGCGATGTTTCACGATTCATTCGGTACATCGGGCGCTGAAACGCTTTTTATAGACGCGGCTGTGAACACCAGGATTGCGAATGACTGGCGGCTAGGCGGGGCATTCCGACAAGGCTTTACCCGCGCCCGGCGCAGCGGATTGGTAGCCGCTGGATCGAATTTCCAGAGCCGTGCATGGTCGCTTGATTTGTCGCGTAGCAATGCATTCAAGCGCGGCGACAGCTTCGGGTTGCGTATGTCGCAGCCGCTAAAAATCGAAAATGGCGGTCTGATTTTTTTGCTACCTACCAGCTATGATTATGCCACTGAAACGGCGGTTTTGACCGAGAATCGCGTCCTTCTTGCCCCCAAGGGCCGCGAGCTATTGGGTGAGTTGGCGTGGACCGGAACCCTGTGGGGCGGTAACGCAGCCGCTAGCCTTTTCTATCGCCGTCAGCCAGGTCATTTGACCGCCGCCCCGAGCGAAGCCGGAGCAGCAGTCAAATGGAGCAAAGGGCTCTAAAGGCCCGCCAGCTTGGCAAAGTGATGGGCGCGCTGGACCAGTGGAACGACACGCTCGGACATGGTTTTGGCGTGGGCACTCGACGCAGTGCCGTCAATAACGCGCTTCTTGATGCCTTGGATGATGCCGGCAAGCCGGAACAGATTATAGGCGAAATACCAATCCATCGGCGGTACGGGGAATCCGGTCCGCGCAACATAACGTGCGACGGCTTCCTCGCGTGTAGGAATGCCCAAGGCTGCGTGATCCAGCCCACTTATTCCTGCGCGACCATCGGGTTCATTGACCCAATTGAGCATAAGATAGGAAAAATCCGCAACCGGATCGCCCAACGTCGATAATTCCCAATCGAGCACTGCCAAAACGCGGTTTTCGGTTTTGTGGAAGATGATGTTGTCGAGCCGGTAATCGCCGTGAACAATGCCGCTGGCATGCTGGGCGGGGATGGTGGTCGGCAGCCATTCGATCAGTTCATCCATTTCCGGAATGGTCTCGGTTTCGGATAGCTTATATTGCTTGCTCCACCGCGAAATCTGGCGCGCGCAATAGTCGTCCGGTTTGCCGAAGTCTCCCATGCCGATTTTGGCCGGATCCTGCAGATGCATGTCGGCCATGGTATCAATCATCGAATTGTAAATTTCCCGGCGTTCTTCGGGTGAAGATTTGGGAAGTGCACCGTTCCACAGGCTACGTCCGTCAGCGAGGCCCATGATAAAGAATTTGGACCCAATAATTTCGGGATCTTCGCAGAGTCCGTATGCTTTGGGTACAGGAAAACCGGTTGGGCCAAGGCACGCCATCGCCTTGTACTCGCGGTCCACCGCATGCGCGCTCGGGAGCAATTTGCCAAACGGCTGGCGGCGCAAGACGTAGGATTGCGACGGTGTGTCGATCCGGTAGGTCGGATTGGATTGGCCGCCTTTGAATTTGGTCATCGTCACCGGGCCAGCGAATCCCTCAACATGGGTCAGCATCCATTCGGTCAGCTTGGCTTCGTCAAGCTTGTCCGCATCCGGCACATCAACGGTGCCGACCATTTCCGCTTCATAGTCCATTGGCTGTTCCATCAATCGAATACGATCACTGAACGCGCAGAATGCCCCGCGCGCATTTTGTCAAAACCGGCGTTGATATCCTCCAACTTAATCCGTTCAGCGATAATTGTGTCCAGATCCAGCAGGCCGCGGAGATAGAAATCAACGAGGCGCGGCAAATCGACCGGGAAGTGGTTTTCGCCCATGATCGCACCTTGCAATTTCTTTCCGGACAGCAAGTCCATCGCGCCAAGCCCCACCTTGCAATCAAGCGGCATCATGCCGAGAATGATCGCCGTGCCGCCGCGCCGCAGCGATGCAACCGCGAGATCGGCTGATGCCTGACGCCCGACAGCTTCGATCGCACAATGCGCGCCGCCATTGGTCATCGCGATGATTTGCTTGGCCGCATCGGGAGCCAGCGCATCTATTGTGTGCGTTGCGCCAAGTACTTTGGCGAGTTCGCGTTTCTCTTCGAGCGGGTCTGCTGCGATAACCATTCCCGCGCCGGCGATTTTGGCGGCGTTGATTGCAGCCAGTCCGACCCCGCCGCAACCCACGACGACCACTGTTTCGCCAGGAGTAACTTTGGCTGCATTGAAAATCGTGCCCGCGCCGGTGGTCACCGCGCAGCCGAGCAGAGCCGCCCGGTCGAGCGGCATATTCTTGTCGATCGACACGCAGGCATTTTCGTGGATCAGCATCTGTTCGCTGAAGGCCGAAAGATTGAGCATCTGGTTGACCGTTTGCCCGCCGTCACGGGTGATGCGCGGCGCACCGTCTGGGCCTCGCCGCGTTGCTGCCCCCATGCACAATGCAAGCCTGCCGGTAACGCAAAATTCGCACTGGCCGCAAAAGGCGGACAGACAGGAAACAACGTGATCGCCCACCTTTACCGAACGCACTTCGCTACCCACAGCGCGCACGACGCCTGCCGCTTCATGGCCGGGAATGGCCGGCAAAGCATGCGGATAGGCACCATCGATGAAGTGCAAATCTGAATGACACAGGCCGCATGCCTTGGTGTCGATCAGAACTTCATGCGGGGCGGGATCAGCCAATGTCACGTCACCAATGACGAGGCCTTGGCCGGGTTGTTCAAGAATTGCTGCTTTGGTCAAGAATCTACTCCAAAATTCCCCTCCCGTTTCCAGGAGGGGAGATTTGTTTTGTGCCGCTTAGCGCGATACAGCGAGATCGCCGGAGCTTAGGCCGGGATCGTTGGGCAAGTCGGTGTGTTTGGCAAACTCGATTCGGGCAATCGAGCGTGAGTGCACTTCATCAGGACCATCGGCCAGACGCAATGTCCGCTGATGGGCATAGGCACTGGCAAGACCGAAGTCGTTCGAAACGCCGCCGCCGCCGTGGGCCTGAATCGCATCGTCGATGATTTTCAGCGCCATATTCGGGGCCTGAACCTTGATCATCGCGATTTCCTGCTTGGCGGATTTATTGCCCACCTTGTCCATCATATCTGCCGCTTTCAGGCAGAGCAGTCGGGTCATCTCGATGTCGATCCGGGCACGCGCGACGCGTTCTTCCCATACCGAATGCTTGTAGATCGGCTTGCCGAAGGCTTCGCGCGATTGCAGTCGCTTGCACATTTTTTCCAGCGCTTCTTCGGCAACGCCGATGGTGCGCATGCAGTGATGGATGCGGCCCGGCCCGAGGCGGCCCTGGGCGATCTCGAACCCGCGGCCTTCGCCGAGAAGTAGGTTCGAAACCGGAACGCGAACGTCCTTCAGTTCGACTTCCATATGGCCGTGCGGCGCATCGTCGTAACCGAACACCGGAAGGTGACGCAGGATATTCACACCCGGCGCATCCATCGGCACGATCACCTGCGACTGCTGCTGGTGACGCTGCGCGCCGAAATCGGTCTTACCCATTACGATTGCGACCTTGCAGCGCGGATCGCCTAGACCTGAAGACCACCATTTGCGGCCGTTGATTACATAGTCATCCCCATCGCGAACGATCTTGGTTTCGATGTTGGTGGCGTCGGAAGAGGCAACAGCAGGCTCGGTCATCAGGAAGGCAGAGCGGATTTCGCCATTCATCAGTGGCTTGAGCCACTGGTCTTTCTGGTCGCGGGTACCGTAGCGATGGAACACTTCCATATTGCCGGTATCTGGCGCGGAGCAATTGAACACTTCGCTCGACCAACCCAAACGGCCCATTTCCTCAGCACACAATGCATATTCGAGATTTGTCAGACCCGGACCTTCGAATTCGAATGTGTCATCCACATGCGAAAGATGACCCTGCGGCGGCATGAACAGGTTCCAGATGCCTTGGCCCTTCGCCTTGGCCTTCATATCCTCGATAATCTGGATGACTTTCCAGCGATCTCCCTCTTCGTCTTGCGCTTTATAGATGTGATTGTTCGGGCGAACATTCGCTTCGATAAAGTCGCGCACACGGTCGCGCCAATGGGTTTGCCGTTCTGTCAGGTCGAAATTCATGGGGTAATCCTTTCTGATTCGGTGATTTGCTTAGGGAATAATTTGGCCACCGTCGATGTCGGCACGCGCCGCTGCATCGAGGCTGGATAGGCGCGCTTCATGTTGCGCGCGATCGATTGGAAAACGTAGCAGGAACCAGGCCGAAACCATGCCCAGCACCAGCACCATAAGGCAATATTGCAATATCAAACTGTCGATTACCGGGGCGGCCACTTCTCCGGGCTTGGCCTTTTCAGGTAAGCCGGAAAGATAGACGATCAGACCTGTAACGAATATTCCAATGCCAGTCGCACATTTCTGGATGAACCAGTAGCCGGAATAGAAAGACCCCTCGGCCCGGCGCGTGGTCCGCTCCTCGAATTCCTCGACAATTTCGGCAACCATCGACGAAGCGGAAATCATCACAATGACACCGCAACTGTTGCTGAGCAGGACAAGGCTAAACAGGGCAATAGTCGACTTTGTGGTACCCAATTCCGGCCAAGCGCCTGCGTAAAGCACGCCGTAGGGGATGAGCCAAAAAAGCATCGAAAACAGCGTCGCGATTGCTGCCACCCGTGCTTTGCCCCATTTGCGATGCAAGGGGCCGAGCGTGACAAATGCCACAACCACGCTGAGAAACAGGACAATGGGATAATAAACAAAGTCAGTTTCGGAAAATTGCCAGACGAACAAATACAGATAGTTCGACAGTGCAAATGTCATGCCTTGACTTACATATGCCGCCAAGGCGCCGCCAGCGAGTATCAGAAAGGAACGCTCCGAGAGCGCTTGGAAAATCTCCGAAAACGCAATGCGTAGGCTGAATGGCGGAGGTTTGTCTTTGGGCAGATGAGCCACCAGCTTGTGCTGACCAAGCGCGGATATGATGGTCGCCAGAAACATCACAATTCCGCCGAACATTCCGTAAGCAGCATACCCCGCAGCAGACAGCATATTGTCTCCGAGGAAGACCTGATAGGCGAGGAACAGGATTAGCAGTCCGCCGCCCCAACCGAACAGAAAGCGGTAACGGAACAGGGTCGTGCGCTCGTCATAATCCTTGGTCAATTCCGGGACCAGCGCGGTTGATGGCACTTCGCAAGCTGACAGCAGCAGCCGGACAAGCACAGCCATAGCCAGCAGGCCCCAGAAGCTGGGCGCACTATCGAGTGGTGGTTGCCACAAAATCACCCAAACGATCGCCAGCGGCAGAGGCGCGACATAAAGCCAGGGCAGCCTTCGTCCCCAGCGGGTGTAAGTACGGTCGGACAGATTACCGAGCAACGGATCGACGAAAGCATCGATGATCAACGCCATCGCCAGTGCCAGGCTGACCAGTTGCGCCTCCATCCCGAGCACTTGGTTGTAAAAAATTAAGAGGAAGACTGAGAAGCCATTATCCTTGATTCCGAACGCAACCGAACCAAGACCGTGGAACAGCTTGATCCGCATCGGCAGTGGGGCTTGCTTGGCTGCGCTCACGCTTGGTTAGCCTCCGCCATCGCGCGCAGGGCCTCGAACATATCGGGTTCGTTTTGATCCCATGAATATTTGGGGCCAACGGTAATTCCTCCATCGACAATAATCGACGTTCCGTTGACGAACGAAGCCTCTTCGCTGGCGAGGAAGGCCATGGCATTGGCAATATCTTCCGACTGCCCGCCGCGCGCAACGGGCTGTGCACTGGCAGACATCGCTGCAATCGCCGCTTTGCCCATGACCGTTTGTTCGTCGGTCAATTCAAGCGATGAGGTGAAGATGTTGGTGTTGATGAAGCCAGGCTGGATTGCGTTCACGCGGATTTGATGTCGGGCAAGATCCGCCGCCGCCATTTTGGTCAGATGCAATACGCCAGCCTTGGCAACAGCATAAGCGGTCGGGGAATATCCGGGGCCGACTGCCGCTACGCTGGAGGTGTTGATGATCGAAGCATTTTTCCGCTCAAGCATATGCGGCACTGCATAGCGGATTCCGAAAGCGACCGAGCGCAAAAGCAAGTCCATCGTCCGGTCCCAGCCTTCGGGCTCAATCTCGTCTATTCTGGCACCGTCGCCGCCTGCACCGGCATTGTTGAACACGATGTCAATCCCGCCGGTTTCGGCGGCTGCACGGTCCATCAGCGCTTTGATATCCTCGGTGGAAGTGACATCGCAGCGTTGAAAAATGATCGCGCCGTTGGACAGCGAAACCAGTTCATTGCCGCCCTGCTCATCAATATCAGCAGCAAAAACAGTGGCCCCTTCACTGGCCAATAGTAGCACCGACGCCTTGCCAATCCCAGATGCCGCACCGGTAATAACGGCTGTTTTGCCGGAGAATCGCATATACCTCTCCCAAGGATTTGTTGCGTTCCAGCTTAGGCTTGGCGCGGGGCGCGTCAACGCTGCATTGTCTGACGCTACGGCATGGCTGGTCAGCATGCGCGCGCTTGCACGCTGGTCCCTTTTGCCCTTAACGTAAACGGCAATCGGATGGGGTTTTTGGGACCCCGCCAAGCGAGTCGAGAGGAAGCAAGATGCCTGATCTGGATAATTTTAGAGCAGAAACCCGTGCATGGCTGGAGGCCAATTGCCCCGCCGAGATGCGCCAGCCTGCGCGCGATGAAGACGATGTCTATTGGGGCGGTCGCCGCGCCACCTTCAAAAATGATGCGCAGAAATCGTGGTTCGAGGCGTGCGTTGCCAAGGGCTATACCGTGCCCGCATGGCCGAAAGCCTATGGCGGTGCGGAACTGAACGCCGCTGAGGCAAAGGTTCTTCGCGAGGAAATGACCCGCATCAACGCGCGTCCACCACTGTCCAGCTTCGGTATATGGATGCTTGGCCCTGCGCTGCTGAAATTCGGCACCGAGGAACAGAAGGTCCATTTCTTGACCCAGATTGCCCGCGGTGAAATCCGCTGGTGTCAGGGCTATTCGGAGCCGGGTTCGGGGTCTGACCTCGTCTCGATGCAGACATTCGGCGAAGACAAGGGCGATCATTGGGAAGTCAACGGCCAGAAAATCTGGACGTCTTATGCCGACCATGCGGACTGGATTTTTTGCCTCGTCCGCACCGACAAGGCCAATAAATACCAAGGCATCACCTTCATGCTGTTCGACATGGAAAGCGAAGGTGTCAGCACCAAGCCGATCCTGCTATTAAGTGGCAACAGCCCGTTTTGCGAAACCTTCTTCGACAATGTCAAAGTGCCCAAAGACCAGTTCGTGGGCGAAGTGAACCGCGGCTGGGATGTGGCTAAATATCTGCTTGGTCACGAGCGCGAGATGATTTCGGGCGCTGGCGGCGGCGGGCATACTTCAGCTATCGGTGCGGCGATGATGCGTCATGCAGGAGAGCTTGATCCGACGCTGCGCGCGCAGCTTGCGATGTTTGACGTCGATGCGCTGGCTTACGGTGCCATGGGTGAAAAATTCCTCGACGAGATGAAATCGGGTAAGGGACATCCGGCGCAGCCCAATATGATGAAATATGTCGGTACCGAGCTCAACAAGCGCCGCCACGAACTGATGATGTCAGCAGGCGGCTCGCGCAGCCTCGAATGGGATAGCGAGGAAACCGGCGGCGGCAAACCATCGCGTAACTGGCTGCGGACCAAAGCCAATTCGATCGAAGGCGGTACCAGCGAAGTGATGCTGAACGTCGTCGCCAAACGCATTCTTGACCTGCCGGGAGCCTGATCCATGCCACTATTTTATGACGAAGATCAGTCGATGCTGGCCGATACTGCCGCGCAATTCATGGCGGAAGAAGGCTCGATCAATAAACAATTGCGCCATTGGCGCGACATCGGCTGCAAGGACGGTTTCGGCCATGAATTGTGGAAGCAATTTGCCGAAATGGGCTTCACCGGCATTCTTGTCAGCGAAGATGATGGCGGCATGGGTATGGGAACGGTCGAGGCGGGGATTGTCCTCGAACAGATTGGCCGCAATCTCACCCCGTCGCCGTTTCTGACCAGCTCGGTTCTGGCGGCAACTGCGCTCAATAATGCAAGCGCCGATTTGCGCGGACGCTATCTGCCCGGCCTGGTTTCGGGCGAGCATGTTTTTGCTGTGGCGATCGACGAAGGTGCGAAACACCGACCTGAGCGAATCAAGACCAAGGCTGAGAAATCGGGCAATGGTTTTAGGCTGTCGGGCCAGAAGGATTTTGTCATTCACGGTGCCAGCGCGGATATGATTATCGTGGCCGCGCGCACTTCCGGTTCGGATAGCGACGAGAACGGGATTACCCTGTTCGCCGTGCCCAAAGATGCCGCCAATATGAGCCACGATGCGGTCAAATTGGTCGACAGTTCGGTCGCGACCCACACCAAATTTGATGGTGTCGAACTCGACGGAGATTCGGTCATCGGTGAAGTCGATGGGGGCCGCGAAATCTTGAACAAGATCATCAACGCTGGCCGTATCGGCGCTGCGGCCGAGGGTTGCGGCGTGGCTGGCGGGGCGATGGATATGACCATCGATTACCTCAAGCAGCGCAAGCAATTCGGCAAGCTGATCGGCGAATTCCAGTCGCTGCAGCATCGCGCTGCGCATCTTTATTCCGAAGTCGAAATCGCTCGTGCGGTTACGATCAAGGCGGGTCAATTGCTCGACGCGGGCAGCGAGCAAGCCGATCTGATGGTCTCCGTTGCCAAATCCAAGGTCGGTCAGGCGGCGGGCCTTGCGGTGCGCGAAGGCGTGCAAATGCACGGCGGCATCGGCATGACCGACGAATATGACATCGGCCTGTATATGAAGCGTGACCGCGCGCTGCAGGAATTTCTGGGCGATGCCTATTACCATGCAGAGCGTGTCGCTCAGCTCAGCGGATATTGAGGAACCAAAGCCATGATGAAACTAAACGATCTGTTCGGCCTGCAAGGCAAGGTGGCGCTGGTAACCGGCGGCAGCCGCGGCATTGGCAAGATGATTGTCGAGGGATTGCTGGAGGCTGGCGCGGCGAAGGTTTATATCGTCGCCCGTAAGAAGGAACAGGTGGAGGAAACCGCCGCCGAACTGGGTGACAAAGTCATCGGCATGGTCGGCGATCTCAGCCAGATGGAAGGCATCCAGCAACTGGCGGATGATCTGGCGAGCCGCGAGGACAAGCTTGATCTGCTGGTCAACAATGCCGGCGCAGCCTGGGGCGAGCCGCTCGAAACATTCAGCGAAGCGGGCTGGGACCGGACGATGGACCTCAACGTCAAAACCCCGTTCTTCCTGACGCAAAAGCTGCTGCCGTTGCTGAAAGCTGCGGGTACCGTGGATCGTCCGGCCAAGGTGTTGATGATTGCCAGCATTGACGGGATGAAAACTAACCCCTGGCCGACCTATCCCTATCAGGCGTCGAAGGCGGGCCTTATTCACCTGACCCGGCGAATGGCGGCAGAGCTGGCCCAGCACAATATCATCGTCAATGGCATAGGTCCGGGCGCGTTCCCCAGCGCCATGAACCGCGCCGCGCGCGACAATGCGGACGTGGTTTCAAAGGGTGTCCCGTCAGGCCGTGTGGGCGTGACCGAGGATATGGCGGCAGGGGCAATCTATCTGCTCAGCCGTGCGGGTGATTACGTAGTGGGCACGACAATTCCGATTGATGGCGGCGTGGTAAACGCCAATATCGGCGCGGGCAATTTTGTCGATCCCTCGGGCCACTAAGACGCTTCAGAATTGATGAGGACAGGCCGCCGGAGCAATCCGGCGGCCTTTTTGTTGGGCGGTGAAAACCACCAATCAGGGTGACGTCTGGGTGACAAAGGTTACAGTGTGTCACCCTTGGTATTCGATAAAGTATGTCATTTATTCATAGATTTAGTGCGACCCGAAGCTATCGGACAGACACGGGGGCGGGGGGCTTTATGCCACCTTTGGCGAGTAAAGGCGCAGAAAGAGCCACCGCATGCGCGGGCTACGCGACCAATGTATCAACCAGATACGGTTCCGCCGCGCACAGCGAATCTGGCGAACACTCACGATTTGAAAGAGCGCCGCGTGCCTATCTTGCCCGGTTGAAGTAGGAAAATGGAATGTCGGTGTTCAGGTGGGAAACGGGCGTTCCCGCATTGCGCCGCGAACGCCCATTTTCCAAACTTGGGTTCAACCGAACGTCAGCGCACTATTCGCAGAGTCCTGCGGCCCGCTTGGCAATTCCGGCCAATCCCTTGCATTTTGGCTTGACGGACTGTGGCGGTGTGCTCGGGTTGTCCGATCTGCCATCGTTTTCTCCGGCCCTCATGTCACCCATGTTGGGCATGCCGAGCGCCAACATTGTGGTCGAGCGGAAGCGTACCCGTGCAATCCACTCAGGCTTCCAGGCGATTTTCGCGTCGGTCGGGCGAGGCGGATAGGCGAAGTCGCTTTGCGGTCCATAAGCAGACAGATTGGCCATCGTCATCTCTCCGCCCATCTGTTTGACCTCGGCCGGGACGGTGCAGTTTGTCTGGCTTGGCGGCATGACTGTTTTCGCGGCCACCAGTTCGGCAACTGCCGCTGGCGACAACCAGTCCCACATTGCGCCGCCGAACTGCTGCGTCGCTGAACTGGACCACCAGACCATTTCCTGCACATCGCCGCCCCGTCCCGATTGGGCCCCAAGCTTTGCCGACATCCCCCATGCATAATAGCCAGTCGCGTCGGCAACCGGCTTCCAACTCAGCGAATAGGCCCCGCTTGGCAGTGACTGGGATTGCGTCTGCAGCGCAGGCATGAAATCGCGATCGAGCATGAAATTGATCTTAGGCGCATAGGTACTTTCAATCCGGTGCGCCCCCCGCAGCGAGGCATTTCCAGGTACGACCTTGGCATCCTTGCCATTGGGCCAGTCGCCATAGGTTTTGCTGTCACTTGCCAGAACCTTCCAGTCATCGGGCAAGTTCAATGGCTGGGCATAGAGACCGGACGGTATTTGCCCCTTCGCCAATTTCGTGAAATCGATCACTAGCGGCTGGTTCTTAGGTGCATGTTCACCGCAACCCCAGAAGATATACAGGCGGGCCTTGGGAAGTTCCCCCATTTTCCCTGCACCGTCCGGCGGGCCTGACTTTCCAGCTATAGGCGTGACCAATGGCACTGAATTGCCGAGGGCTGCACCAGGGGGCATGAAATGGTCTGCCTTGGGCCCACCTGATGCCGATTGGCTGGAACCCAGACGCAGGATCAATTCATGCGCCGCACCATTGCCGCGGCCAGTCAACATGGCCATCGCGCCCTGCATTCCGCCTCCCATTGCGCCGAGCCCTGAAGTCGTCCCAGCGTCCATTGTATAGCGGGCGATCGGCGGTGATTGCTGCTGCGCTGCATAGCCAGCGGCCCCCAAGGCAGCGACTCCCGCAACGGAAATGCCGATAGCCAAGGGCATGCGGCTATTGAACCGGATTGCCCTTAAAGGAACACCAAGATTGCTAAGCATAATTACCTCCGCCGGATTGAGACTTCGTGATTGCTTGCGACTCGATTTTTAATTTTCGAATATTACTCCCGCTGCAGATCCAATAATACTAAAAACGGAAATTGGACTACGCATCAGAGCCACTGTTAAGCCAGAATATGGTCTCCGCTGTCGCACCATTGCCGGTCAATATGGACATGTGGCTGAACTGATTTGCGGCCTGAACGGCAAAATTTGGTTCTCAATCCTACCCCATCTTTTGCCAGCAGAAGTCCGCGCGAACCACCTTCTGCCCAATTTACCAAACAGCTTAACGTGACAATCCCGCCCGACCTGTTACCGGCTGGTGGAGTGATCTTTGAAGAAGAAGAAATGTCCGACCAATTTTGTAACGCACAGGCGGGTCCGGCGGACCTGTTTGACTCTCGCTTTGACGATACCGCTGTCAGCCAGTCCAGTCAGGCTGCGGCTGAGGCGCTCGATCCGCGTGTTTTGGCGCGGGAGTTGCAGGCGTTCAGGACGCCAAGCACCGGCCGAAGTGGGCTGGAAGTTGCGATTACGCTGGTTCCCTTCCTCGCTCTGTTTGCGGTGATGCTGTTTGCGGTGGAGGCAAGTTACTTCCTCGTGCTGGCGCTGTTTCCGCTGACGGGCTTATTGCTGCTGCGGCTGTTTATTATCCAGCATGATTGCGGGCACGGCGCATTCCTGCCCGGGCGGGCGGGTAATGACTGGCTGGGCCGAGCAATGGGGGTGTTTACGCTCACGCCCTATGATTGCTGGCGGCGCTCGCACGCGCTGCACCATGCCGCGACCGGCAATCTGGATGCGCGCGGGGTGGGAGATGTCGATACTTTGACGGTCAGCGAGTTCTACGGACGGGGCCGGATGGGCCGGGT
This sequence comes from Pontixanthobacter sp., assembly GCA_049289475.1. Lineage (GTDB taxonomy): Bacteria > Pseudomonadota > Alphaproteobacteria > Sphingomonadales > Sphingomonadaceae > Pontixanthobacter. The sequence goes on from JBATLU010000364.1 coordinate 13,967, forward strand.
GATGTACCGCGTCTATCGCCACCCGGTGGTGCTGCTTGGCCTTGGCCCGATCTATCTGTTTCTGTTGCGCCACCGGCTCCCCGTTGGCCTCATGAAGGAAGGCGCGGTCTACTGGATCAGCGCCATGGCGACCAATGCGGTGACTTTGGCGATATTGGGTGTGCTCGCCTATATCTTCGGCATTGGCACGACCGCGCTGGTGTTTTTCCCGGTGCTGCTGATGGCAGCGTCGACCGGCGTGTGGTTGTTTTACATCCAGCACCAGTTTGAGGACGCGCATTGGAATAGCCGCGAGGATTGGTCTTTCCACGATGCTGCACTCGGGGGAAGTTCGCATCTCGATCTGCCAGCGGCGCTGCGCTGGTTTACCGGCAACATTGGCGTACATCATGTGCATCACCTTGCCAGCCGCATCCCGTTCTACCGCTTGCAAGAGGTGCTGAAGGCCTATCCAAGCCTGAAGACAATGAACCGGTTCACCGCGGTCGACACGCTGCCGACGCTGCGTTTGGCACTGTGGGACGAGGCGCAGCGAAGGTTGGTCACCTTTACCGAGGCTGCGCGGTTGCAGGCAAAATAGCCCTTCGCGAAAAATTGAGGCTTGCGCTTCACGCTCTTCAGCAACATAATGCTGCAATGCAGCAAGAATCTAATTCGACTGTCCAGATACAGCAGATCATGGTCCAGGCAATTGGTCGCAGGCGCTTGGTTGTCGCCAATTACAATGGCGTCACGATGCAACTGGCGCCGCATCAATTGTTCACCCGCCATGACGAACCCTATCTGACCGCGCTCAACATAGGCAAAAGCTGGAACAGCGAAGAGGACAAGAGGCTGGGGCAATTCAAGATAGCCGGCCTATCCGATGTCGCATTGACAGAAGACGCATTCGAGCCGCTGCCTGCCTTCGACAACAGCCTGCCGCGCGAAGAGGATAGGCCGGTTTTTGCAGTGGCTTAGCCGCGCGCCTGCTATCCCATTAATCCGCGGACAAACGGGATCAGCCCGGTCTGCCGCGTGCGTTTCATCCGTTCGGCGTTCAAAATTTCGCGGACTTTGCAGAAACATTGGTCAACATCTTCGTTGATCACGACGTAATCATACTCGGCCCAATGGCTGATTTCGCCGCGTGCACGGTCCATCCGGCTGTCGATCACATCCATACTGTCTTGCGCGCGGCTTTCGAGCCGGCGGCGCAGTTCATCCAGACTGGGGGGGAGGATGAACACGCTGACCACGTCCTGCTGGTCTTTCTGGTATAGCTGCTGCGTCCCTTGCCAGTCGATGTCGAACAGGAAATCTTGCCCTTCCTTCAAACCTTTACGGATATAGCCCTTGGGCGTGCCATAGCGGTGGTTGAAGACATGCGCCCATTCGTAGAAGTCATCCTCTCCGACCATCGCGTCGAATTTGGCATCGCTGACAAAGTGGTAATCAATCCCATCAATCTCGCCGGGGCGCGGAGGACGGGTGGTGACGGAGACTGAGAGCTTGATCTCCTCATCCGCCGTTAGCAGCATATGCGAAATGGTGGTTTTGCCTGCGCCCGAGGGGGAAGACAAGATAAACATCAGCCCGCGTCGTTCGAGATTAGGGTGCGTTTCTAAATGCTGGTCAGCCATGCCCGCTCATGCGTCAGTTGCGGCAAGAAAATCAAGAGGTGATGGCGCGCGCGCTCAATCCTCTTGGGTCGGCGTTAGCAGTGCCTTGTCGCCCGCGCGCAAAGCCTTGCGCCGTTTCTGGCTGCGGTCGAACAGCGTTTTGACCAGCAGCCCGCCGCCGACCGCGAGCGCGCCGGGGACAGAACGCGTTGCGATCCGCGCCACCG
>JBATLU010000365.1:0-2636 GCA_049289475.1 Pontixanthobacter sp.
GTGCATGAAGCCACGCGATTTTCTGTCCCTGCGAAGCTGGAACAATGATCTGATGTTCGACCCCGTCCTGGGTCAATAATTTGTCGAGTTCGTCAACAAATTTTTCCAAACCAAATCCAGTTGCTGCGGAGATCGGAATGATATTCTCATCAGCACCCGCGACTTCAGCCAGTTCACCGCGCGTCTCGGCGTCGAGCAGATCCCATTTGTTCCATGCTTCGACAATCGGGATGCTCGATACACCATCATCCGCGTCGATTACGCCCATATCCGCAAGCACACCCAGCACCTGGCTTTTCTGCGCTGCTGCTGTCGGGCTCGAAATATCGCGCACATGGACAATGATGTCGGCGGCAGTCACCTCTTCCAAAGTCGCCCGAAAGGCGGCGACCAATTGTGTGGGCAGATCGGATATAAACCCCACTGTGTCGGATAAAATTGCCTTTTCCACGCCCGGTAGTTTCACCGCGCGCATCGTTGGATCGAGCGTGGCGAAGAGCAAATCTTCCGCCATCACTTCCGCGCCAGTCAAATTGTTGAACAATGTGGATTTGCCGGCATTGGTATAGCCGACCAAAGCGATAATCGGCCAAGGCGCCCTTCCCCGTCGGTCACGGTGGAGCGCGCGGGTTTTTCGCACTTGTTCCAATTCTTTGCGCAGCCGCGCCATCCGCTGTCGGATCATCCGTCGATCGGCCTCGATTTGCGTCTCGCCGGGGCCGCCAAGGAAGCCGAAGCCTCCGCGTTGCCGCTCAAGGTGAGTCCAGCTGCGCACTAGCCGGCTCTGCTGGTAATCAAGATGCGCAAGTTCGACCTGCAAACGCCCTTCAGCAGTTGCCGCCCGTTCCCCGAAAATCTCCAGAATCAGTCCAGTCCGGTCGATCACTTTCAGCTTGAGCTTGTCTTCGAGATTGCGCTGCTGGATGGGGGACAGCGAACCATCGACAATGACCAGTTCAGCCTCTTCCAAAGCACAGCTGGCTTGAATATTTTCAACCTGCCCCGATCCGAACAAAGTATTCGGCTTCACGTCCCGCACGGGAATGATTGTGGCTTGCGCGACAATAATGCCAATTGCCAACGCGAGGCCGCACGCTTCCTCAAGCCGCGACTCGGCATCGAGATCGTAACTTACACCGCGAATATCGGGGCACAGGACAATTGCTCTCGCACCGCGCGAGACTTCGCCCATCAGATCATCATCGAAGCTCAGTCTTCTTCGCCTTCCCAATCGCCTGTCAGATCGACATGCTTGTCTGGCTGAATGGTAGAGACGGCATGCTTATAGGCAAGCTGGACAAACCCGTCCCGCTCGAGCAGCATGCAAAACAAATCATAAGCTGCGATCGAGCCCTGCAGCATCACACCATTTACGAGGAACATAGTCACAGGCGCATCCGCGTCGCGCACACTGCTCAGGAACACGTCCTGCAGCAGGCGTTGTTTGCGGTTACTGTCCTGACTGGAAAATTGTGACGCGTCCATCGGTTGGCCGGGCATGATCGTGGAGATCGCATGCTTATAGACCAGCTGCGTTTGACCATCGCGGCGCAAAAGGATCGAAAAATTATCGAACCAGGTTACAATCCCTTGTAATTTCACGCCCTTAACCAAGAACATTGTCACAGGGACTTTGTTTTTACGGAGCAAATTCAGGAACGCATCCTGAAGATTGGCTTGCTTGCCGGACTCAACTGGTTCGGTCTTTTTAGCGACCGCACGCGCGGTCAATGTGCGTCCATCGGACATTCTATTCTCCATTATTGGCGTCCGGTTTGGCCGGTACGCAATCTGGTTCGCGATAAAACAACAAACCGACAATCAAAGCTAACGTAGGGTCCCGGCCAGAATTTTACAATTGGAAATAAGCGACACAAAGATGACAATCGCAATTATTCATCATCATCCTTCTTTCGGTCGCCCATCCCCAGCAGTTTGAGTTTTCGGTGCAAAGCCGACCGTTCCATACCGATGAAACTCGCGGTTTTGGAAATGTTTCCTGAAAACCGGCGTATTTGTACGCTGAGATATTCACGTTCGAATGTTTCGCGCGCTTCGCGAAGCGGCGCTCCCATAAGCGCAGCGATACCCCCGCCCCCGCCTAGCTTTCCGCCGGTTACTTCACTGGGCAACATCGACGTTTCGATCTTCTCGATTTCATCGCGCGGGGTCAGAATGATGGTCCGCTCGATAACATTGCGCAGCTGGCGAACATTGCCCGGCCAATCATAGGCTTGCAACGCAGCCATCGCTTCTTCAGAAATCTCGGGAGACGGGATGCCCTGCTCTGCAGCGTGGCGGGTGAAGAAATGCGCAGCCAGCGCCGGAATGTCATCGCGCCGGTCTGCGAGCGATGGGATCGTTACCGGCACCACATTCAGCCGGTAAAACAGATCCTCTCGAAAATTCTTTTCTTCGATTTCCGACTGCAGGTCGCGTGCGGTCGAGGAAACGACCCGCACATCGACACCAATCTGACGGCTGCCACCTACCCTGACAAAGCTTTGGTCGGTCAGAACCCGCAGAATTCGTGCCTGTGTCGATAGCGGCATATCGGCCACTTCATCCAGATACAGGGTTCCGCCGTCAGCCATCTCAAGCAAACCGGGACGCACGAGTTTTCCGTTTGCTTCTTC
>JBATLU010000366.1:0-2302 GCA_049289475.1 Pontixanthobacter sp.
TTCGGATCGAGCTGACCCAGCAAACGCTGATCATCGCGCTGCTTGGCGCTGTCATATGCCAGCGTGACGAGATATTTGCCCAGCACGCGGCCCTTGGCGTAGAGCGCAACTCGCGCCTTATCGCCGAGATCGCTGTCAAACCGGCCAGCACGCTCCATATTGTCTGCAACGGTCCGCGCACCGATAGAACCCTCTGCAAGACCAACAATTGTCCATTCGATATCGCCCGGTTCAATCCAGGTTTCGAGCTCTTGCTGATGGGTTAGCTTTCCATCCGAGAAATTGAAGTTCAAGCGAACCGAACCGCTGACCATGGTCGGTGCCAATTCGATCAGCGCGATGCCGTCCGAACCCTGAACCGTCCAGCGGGTGCTTGCGCTGCCTCGGCCCGACAGCTGGAGAAGCTGCGATTGTTCAATTTGTGTGGCGCTCTGATACGGTTCGTTGATCGAGAATTCACCCGATACACCATCACGGACAGGGCGATTGTTGCGGTCAACAATCCGTACAGCAATCACCGGCTTGGTGACGCCGTCGGCAATAAGCTTTGAATCGGCTGCGACGACTTGCGCCTTCGCGGCTACCGAAGTGAAGTAAACCGTGCGCTCGAGTTCCTTGGAAACGCCGCCCAACGAATTGATGACGTTGGCGGTGAGCACGGTTTTCTCGTTTTCGAGCGGAACACCGCGCCACAGGCTTACGGCATAGCTGCCATCGGCCGCGTTCCTCGTTCCATCGAACGCCACCGCGCTGACCGGCTTGCCATTGACGAACAGCTCAATTTTCTGACCTTGACGGTGGCGGATCGCAACACGGATCGCAGGCGCACTAGGGTTGTGGTCTGCTTCCGGAAACAGCCAACCGTCTTCACCATCACCCAGTGCCAGCCAGTCGACATTGCCGATCGTGGCTTCGTCCTTGGCGGTGCTCTCAGCTTTGCCATTTTCCACCTGTTCGGTAGCCGCAGCTAGCGAACCTTCAGGAACTATTGCGTGGAAATCGGCAACTACAAGCGAACCGCCCTGCCCAGTAACGAAGCGCGATGTGGTGCTGCCCGCGCTACGGGTTGAACGGTAGCAGTCAATGAATTGGCCGCCTTCAGGAAGTGTATTTTCAGCCGCTTGCACAACATGCGTACCCGGCACGACACCTTCAAAGTGATAGCGTCCATCGGCATCAGTAACGGTAAAGCTGCCGTCTTCGAGCATGACACGCACACCGGCAATGCCCACTCTGGGATCTTTGATGTCGCAAGTGCCAGCCGTAATCCGGCCAATCAAAGTCATCCGGCCAGCGATCGTGTCGCGTTCGATATTGACCAAAGCACTGGCAATCGCGACATTTCCGCGAACGTCGGTCGCTTGAACGCGGTTGAGTGCTTGTCCCGGAGGGGCATCAGCACGCACAACCATTGCATAAGTTACGCGCGCTTGCGCACCGCCGGCCAAATCACCAAGGCTAATGGTCAATTGACGGCCATCAGCGGTGACAGAGATAGCATTGGGCGCTTCCGCACCATTCAAACGAATTGAATCCTTGCGGAGGCGCAGCCAACTGGATGGCGTATCGACCAGCGTCACGCCCTTCTTAACCCGGTCCTGATCCAGGTTCGAAGCGGTGATTGTGTAAAAGACCACATCGCCCGGCTGCGCGCGGTCACGCGAAGCGGTTTTGGTCAATCCAACGGCAATGCTAGGCCGGTCGAGCGGAATGTCGATCCGCACAGGAGTCGGGTCGGAGAGCGCGAATGTGCCCCCGTAGGATGCATCATTGATAATAAATTGGCCGCCATCGGGGCGCGTCAACTGCGCGAGCTCGGCAGGCTGCGCAATCGATGGCGCGGTGTATGGCGCCGGTGGCGTTACGACCAATCGGTAATTACCCAGCGCGGCAAGCGGGAACCAATATTCACCCGGAGGCATAGGATAGACATTGCCTGATGCGTCCGTGATCGGGCTGCCCGATATGAGCGTAGATGGCCACGGCGTAACGCCATCTTCGGCAAACACACGCGCGGGCTGGCCAGTCGCGGCATCGACCAATGAAATTGTCGCGCCTGAAACGGGCTGTCCGGTCTCGCTGTCAAAAATGATCCCGTATGGATCGGCCAGGACGTCCACGATTGTAGAAATTACGACGTTGCTCTGGCCCACCCGGGTCACCGAGATATTGATTGTATCGCCGCCCGAAAGGCTGAGACGGCAATCACCGGCAACCGGAGCGGGCGGAATTGAAGCGGTCGGAATTTCCCCGACGAACACACCCGTGTTCACACCGGTTTCATAAATCCGGATCTCTTCCC
>JBATLU010000367.1:0-7773 GCA_049289475.1 Pontixanthobacter sp.
GTGCCAATGGTGAAGTCCCCCGGCTCGGGTACCAGATAGCCTATCTCTTCAAGGAAAGTCCGGTACGCAGCCGGATCATGTGGCTGGCCGCGATGCTGCCGGTGCCAGCTATCGATCTGCGCCTGAATCGACTCGCGCTTTTCCAGCAAATGCCGGTTACGCGGGGAAAATCGGGCGAGCAGCACCGCAAAATCGGTCCAGAATTTACCCACATCGCGGCCGAGCGGTGTCAGGACTTCACTTTCAAGAAATTCCGCTAGCTTGCGGTCGATCTGTAGGCCAGCACGGTCGGCGGTATCGTTCATTAAGTCCTCGCTCAAAACTTGGCGCACGAAACTGATTTCATGACGCAAATATCTAATAAATTTCCCGGGGAGGACGCGATTGCTATGCCGATCTACACAGCGAATTGCAACCTCTGGTGTATAGGGCTTGGACTGCACGGCGCGCCAAGCTAGAGCCTCATTGATGAAACAAATCACCGCCCCTGACGAAGCGCTGCACGAACGCATCGATCAACCTGCCATGCTCGGCAATGTGCAGGACTGGGGCGCGATAAACACCGGTACGGCAAATCTTGATGGGCTAGCGCAATTGGCCGGAAATCTGGCCGATGCATTCTCTGCCCTGCCCGGCGAAGTGCGCATGATCGATGCCGCACCGGTCACCGCGATCGATCCCGCAGGACGCGAATTTCAACGCCAGCACGGCCAGCATCTGACGCTGAGCGTGCGGCCCGAGGCGGAGCGCCGCCTGCTATTCACCGGCCATATGGACACGGTTTTCCCGCACGACCATCCGTTTCAAACCCAGATTTGGCTCGACGATGATACGCTGAACGGACCCGGTCTTGCTGACATGAAGGGGGGGATTGCGGTGTTCCTGCACGCACTCAAAGCCTTTGAAGGCAGCGATGTCGCAGACCGGATCGGCTATGATGTGCTGATCAATTCCGATGAAGAAACCGGATCGCTATCGTCCGCCCCGTTAATCGAAGCGATGGCGCGGGGCAAATATGCTGCGCTGACTTATGAACCAAGCGCACTGCCCGATGGCACGCTGGCCCATGCGCGCGGCGGCAGCGGCAATTATTCGCTGATTATCACCGGCAAGAGCGCCCATGCAGGTCGCAACCCGCAGGACGGGCGCAATGCGATTGTTGCGGCGGCTGCACTGGTGATCGAACTGAAACGGATTCAAACCGCCGAATGCCCGGTTAACCCGTCCAAGATCGACGGCGGATCAGCGACCAATGTCGTACCCGACCATGCAGTGCTTAGGGTCAATATCCGCCCTAGGAGCCCCGATGCAGCGGCAGCTTTCGAAGCCTCGCTCGCGCGTTTGGTAGGCGAAGTGCAGCAAGCGCATGAGGTCAGCATCCACCAGCATGGCGGCATTTCGCGCCCGCCCAAAGTGGTCGACCGCAAGGCGCAGCGTCTGTTCGATCTGGTGCGCGATTGCGGTGCAACCCTTGGCCAGACAATCAATTGGCAATCGAGCGGCGGAGTGTGCGACGGCAACAATATCGCCGCTTGCGGTGTGCCGGTGGTGGACACAATGGGTGTGCGCGGCGGCGCCATCCATTCACCCGATGAATTCATGATTGTTCCATCGTTAAAGGAACGCGCGGCGCTGTCCGCATTGGTAATCCACCGGCTGGCTTCGGGAGACAAACTTTGACTTTCCGCCTGCGCGCTGCGCGCTCTGAAGATCTGGAACCCTTGTATGAAATGGCCAAGCTGACCGGCGGGGGCTTCACCAATTTGCCGCCCGACCGCGCCGCCCTGGGGGCCAAGCTCGAACGCGCCGGGAAAGCCTTTGCCGACACTGCCGACGGGGTGAAGAACGAGCAATTCGTTTTGGTGCTCGAAAATGTCGAAACCGGCACAGTCCGAGGCACTTGCCAATTGTTCACCGAAGTGGGTCAGCTATGGCCATTTTATTCCTACCGCATGACCACGCTGACGCAGCATTCGCAGGAGCTTGATCGCACGGTGCGCGCCGAAATGCTCGCGCTGACGACCGATCTTGAAGGAGCCAGCGAAGTCGGCGGCCTGTTCCTCCACCCCAATGAACGTGCTGGCGGGCTCGGCCTGCTGCTCGCCCGCAGCCGCTATCTGTTCATCGCGATGCACCGCGCGCGTTTTGCCGATCGGATTCTGGCCGAACTGCGCGGGATTATCGATGATCGCGGCGGTTCGCCTTTCTGGGACGGCGTTGCAGGCCGTTTCTTCGGGATGAGTTTTCAGGAAGCCGATTATTTCAACGCGATCAACGGCAACCAGTTTATCGCCGATCTGATGCCCAAGCATCCGGTCTATATCGCTATGCTGCAAGACAGTGCACGCAGCGTTATTGGCCTGCCCCACCCAACCGGACGTGCCGCGATGCGGATGCTGGAAAATGAAGGTTTCGCAGCCGAAGGCTATGTCGATATTTTTGACGGCGGCCCGACCATGACCGCGCGGACCGACAATGTGAAAACCGTTGCGGCGGCGGCGAGCGCGGAGCTTTCCTCGGTCACGCTCGACAAGGGCGAGAAGGCGCTGATTGCGACGGGCAAGCTGGACAATTTCCGCGCCTGTTACGGCGTGCGCGAAATGCGTGAAGACGGCACAGTCGCGCTCGATTCGCTGGCGGCAGATACGCTGGATGTGAAACCGGGCGATATTATCTGGAGCGTGCCGCGGTGAGCCTGGTCGAGATCAATTTCGACGGTATCGTTGGCCCGTCGCACAATTACGCCGGCCTCAGCCTCGGTAATATTGCCTCTGCCACGCATAAGGGCAGCACATCCTATCCACGCGCTGCGGCGCTGCAGGGATTGGAGAAGATGCAGGCGAACCGCGCGCTGGGTCTGGCGCAAGGCTATCTGCTCCCCCTACCTCGCCCCAACAATGCGCTGCTTCAGGCGCTGGCGGTGGATGAAACCGCCGATCTCGCGCTGACCCGCGCCGCATGGTCGGCCAGTTCGATGTGGACCGCCAATGCGGCCACGGTCAGCCCCGCGCCCGATACGGCGGACGGCAAGTGCCATCTGACACCCGCAAACCTCATGACCATGCTCCACCGAGGGCAAGAATGGCAGGATACCGCAGCGCAGCTGAAAGTGGCTTTCGGCAATAAAGATCATTTCGCGGTGCATGACGCGGTCCCTGCCAGCTTTGGCGACGAAGGCGCGGCCAACCATATGCGGCTGTGCACCAGCCATGATGCGGCGGGCGTCGAAGTATTCGTCTATGGCAAAACCGGCGGAAAATTCCCTGCGCGCCAGCACGAACAGGCCAGCCGCGCGGTTGCACGGCTGGGCCGCCTCGATCCGGCTCGCACGGTGTTTATCGAACAGAGCCCCGATGCGATTGCGGCAGGCGCGTTCCACAATGATGTGGTCGCAGTGGCAAACCAGCGGGTGCTGTTCACCCACGCGCTCGCCTTTGCCGACCAGCAGGGTACCTATGACGCGATCCGCGCTCAATTCCCCGAATTGGAAGTGGTCGAAGTGCCCGCCGATGCGGTTTCGCTGGCAGAGGCGATCAAGACTTATTTGTTCAACTCGCAGCTGGTGCTTCCTGACGGGCGAATGGAACTGATTGCCCCGCTGGAGGCAAAGACCGAATCCGTCTTGCGCTGGTCAGAAGGCGCGATTGGCGGAAACCATCCGATCCGCGCGATCCGCTTTGTCGATGTGCGCCAGAGCATGGCCAATGGCGGCGGCCCCGCCTGTTTGCGGCTCCGCGTGGTGGCTGACCCTGCGACGGTCGATCCGCGCTTCCTGCTCGATGATGCCAAGGCCGCGATTATCGGCAATGTTATTTCCGAATATTGGCCCGAGGCGATTGAACCAGCCCAAGTCGGCGATGCCGATCTGGCAAAGCGTGTCATTGCGGCACGCCATAAGCTATTGGAGGCTTTGGGCCTGTCAGAACTCAGTTAACGCGCTTTACTGATCGTCGGACTACGTTACACTTGCAATCCTGTTAACCATTCAGAGTCGCTTAGGGCCGCCATTGGCACGATCTTTGCGACGAAAAGGATTAACGAAAGGGAGCGCATGTTCAAGAAGATCAGCAGGCTGTTTGTCATCAAGACAAAATGGGAAGCCTATCTGATTATCTATGCGCTTGCCCTGGGCTGCACCGCACGCGGCGCGCAATATCTCACCCAATACCCCGGATGGGGCGGAAAGCTGCTGTTTCTGGCGACAACGGGCGCGGTGTTTCTGGCGGGTGCGAAGATTCTCGACTGCCTGAAATATGAGAAGGCAGAGAAAGAGGCGGCGGAAGCAAACGCGCGTTGATTGGCGGCTAGCGACCCAGTTGCGGACGTTCAAATTTGGGCTTATCATCGTGCGATGACCTCAAAATCTGAACCTAAGCATCTTCAAACTAGCTGCCATTGCGGGCAGGTTGAATTGCGAGTTTCCCATCCACCCGAATTTATGCAGGACTGTAACTGCACTTTGAATAGCCCCTAGTTTTCTAGACGCCTTGCTGTCTCATTGCCTGCTGTCGTTCGAACTCGACGGGCGACAGCATCCCGTTCCTGACATGCTTGCGCACCGGGTTATAGAACATTTCGATGTAATCGAACACGTCCTGCCGTGCTTGCTCGCGTGTTTTGTATGTGCGCCTTCGGATGCGCTCGCGCTTGAGTAGGTTGAAGAAGCTTTCGGCCACGGCGTTATCGTGGCAGTTGCCTCGTCGGCTCATCGAGTGCTCAAGATTGTGGGCTCTGGTGAACGCAGCCCAGTCCATGCTGGTGAACTGCGAGCCTTGGTCCGAGTGGATCAGGACCCGATGCTTCGGCTTGCGCCGCCAGACGGCCATATGCAGAGCCTGCAGGACCACATCCGTAGTCTGGCGGCTTTGCATCGACCAACCCACCACGCGGCGTGCGTAGAGATCGAGTACGACAGCGAGGTAGGCAAAGCCCTCCATCGTGCGGATGTAGGTTATGTCCGTCACCCAGGCCTTGTCTGGCGCGGCGACATCGAACTGCCGAGCCAGCGTGTTGTCGATGGCCACGGATGGCTTGCCGCCATAGCTGCCCGGTCGGCGTTTGTAGCCAATCTGCGCCTTGATGCCAGCTATTCGCGTCAGCCGCGCCACGCGGTTCGGACAGCACGTCTCGCCCTGATCGAGCAGATCATCGTGCAACTTGCGGTAGCCATAGACCTTGTTGCTGTCATTCCAGGCTTGCCGGATCAGCTGGGTCTGCCGGGCATCTTCCCGGGCGCGCTGGCTCAGCGGGGCCTTCCGCCACGCGTAGTAGCCGCTGGGCTGCACAGCCAAGCAGCGGCACATCGCCCGAACCCCGAAATGATCACGATGCTCGGCAATGAACGCGTATCTCACTTGGCATCTCTGGCGAAATACGCGGTGGCTCTTTTTAGGATGTCGCGCTCCTCGGTGACCCTGACAAGATCGCGCTTCAATCGCCGGATCTCGGCATCCTTGTCATCGCCCCCAACAGGCTGAGAGAACTTCTTCTTCCATGCATACAACGAGTGCTGGCTGACCCCCAGACGCTGCGAAACCTCCGCAACCGGATAGCCACGCTCCGTGATCTGGGCCACCGCATCACGCTTGAAATCATCGTTGAAATTTACCTTGCTCATCTTCGTCTCCTTACCTCAAAATTAGGGAAGAAGGCGTCCAGAAATCTAGGGGCTATTCAAACCCCCGAACTCGAGCGTGACAAAAACTGGTCTGATGAAGAGTTGGAAATAGCAATTAACAGCTATTTGTATCTGCTTAAAATGCGAATTGCAGGGATCGATTACCCTAGCTCCAAAATGACCAAATTTCTTTTGGATGGCCCACTAAAAATGCGAGGACGGCCGACCGTTCGTACGCGAATGAGAAACATCTCAGATGTGTTGGACAAAATGGGTTTTCCAATTCTGGAGGGTTTTACTCCAGCTCCAAAGTTTGGCAAAAATGTGAGATTGAGAATTGAACGATTGGTGGAGCAACATCTGGATGAGCTGAATGGCCTGACTAAACAGGTTGAATCAGGATCGTCACACACAGCTAATCCGACTTTGAATGACGTATTGGTGAAGCTCCAGAACTTGGAGGAAAATCTTGCCTCCATGGAGAGGCCATCAGTTGAAGGAATGGGGCACAATAATCCGCCTAGTCCTATAGAAGAAGATGTTTTTGACGATAAAGAAATCAAGCAAGCCATTGAAAAAATTCGCGCGGAAATTCTTTCTGATAATACTGATAAAGAGAAAATTAATACAAATCAGGACGTTCTATTGAAGTTTGGGTTCAAATTGGCTGCATGGACTCAAAAAAGAATCACTGAATTTTCTACAGCAGCTTGCGTCTCAGCAGGCACTGGGTTTGGATTGTGGGTCAGCGGGTTAGGGTCACAAATCATTGATGTTGTGAAATCACTAGGAGTTTTTTTGGGAGGATAGCGGCAGTCACTATTAATGGTCACCAAACATGATATTAAATTGAAAAGTGAAGTTCTAACGCTCGAAGGTTTTACCTTAAGAGTCATTCTCAATCTGAAGTTCGTTTGATCGTTCTAAATCACGATTTAGGCTTGAGCTAAGCACGGGCCAGAGCATTGTCGATTGCCTGTATGGACGATTGGAGATGCTCTTGCTCTTCCTGCGATGCCGCAGCATGGAATTGCGCGGTCACGCCAGCGCGCAGTGATAAAAGCTCCGATTTTGATAGATTCGCTAGCGAAGCGGCGTTGAATTGATTTTGCATGACTTACCTCCTTGTTTCGGAGACCGCGATTGACGCGGCCTTTCATGCCAGAGGTAAAGCCAGTTTAGATTGGGTATCACTCGCCAGAGGCGCAACGAATAGAGAAGCAGTGACCAACTTGATCCGCCGATTTTTCAGTGGCTACACCCCGCCAGCCGAAAGGCGCATATCGCAACGCGCACAAGCCGAGATTTCATGCAAAGCAATGCCGATGGACCTAGTCAAAACTGTGTGAAGTACTACCCTAAATCCAGTCCTCGATTACGTACTGGAGATGGCGCAGAACGACCATCTCGTATGCGCTGGAATTTGGCGGAATCGCGATATAGCGACAGGATGCGTTCCGCTTCCTTGTGCCGTGTTTCCCGAATTTGGTTTTGTAGTGTCTGGCGTTCAGTCATCTGTCCTGAAATCAGCGCATGGCGTTCGGTGTTGTCGCGCTCACGCGCCCATTTCACCTCCATTTCGTTCTGCTTGCGCAGTCGAAAATACTTTCCTGTCAGAAAGTCCCATGCACCCGCCAGCCCCTTGCGGACGCGGGACGAGCGGACACGCTGTTCCGCATTCCAGCGTTCAGCGTGCAGTTTATCAGAAGCTTGACGTTCAGCTTTGTGCTGAACCTTCAAGGTATCGCGCTTCTCTCTCAAAGGTTGCATCGCAAGTTTGGCGATGCGCTTAGATTCCACAATATAACGGGAAAGGCGCGGAGCAATTTCTGAGGCTAATTTCTGGCGTGTTTCATCGACCGACAGCAATTTGGCAGGATCGCCAAGGCGAGCCTGAACATCTTTGGCCTTCGCGCCAATCATGCGCGAAATGGCGAATACATCACCGTCCAGTGTGACAGCGACAAAACCGCGACGATCACCGCGCGCCAGAAATAGCCCGCGCTCTTCGAGAGCAGCCGCAAATGCTTGCCTGCCGTCAGCCTGTTTCCAACAGCTCTGAATGGCTGATTTCAGCTCGCGAGGATCAAGACCAGCACGCTTGGCCTGTTGCCATTCATCCAAGGTGAAATTGCGCGGATCACGAAGTTTCGCAC
>JBATLU010000368.1:0-13226 GCA_049289475.1 Pontixanthobacter sp.
TGATTGTAACCGTGCCGCCCGCAAGCAACGCAGACAAAAACGCCACCATCGTGGTATTGGAATAGAGCGGGGTCGAGGTGAGCGAACGGACTTCGCCGCCAGAGCCGAGCAAAGAGGCCGCTGTGCCCGCAAATTGACGCCAGCGCATCGTATGCGAATGGACAATCCCCTTGGGTATGCCCGTGGTTCCGCTCGAATAGATGATGTTGAACGGTTCCTCCCCGCGCGGGATAAAGGGCGAGGATTTTTCGCCCGCCGGGGCCATCCATTCTTCCAGCTCTTCATCGAGCACGATCCGGTCGAGGCCGGACATAAAGCTGTCGCCCAATTCGGTCAGTTTGGTCCGGTCGATAAACAGATGTCGCGCACCCGAATCCTTCGCCATGCCTTCCAGTTGATCCGGACTGGCGCTGGTGGTTAGCGGCGCAGCGACTCCTCCGGCCAAAACCGCTGCAAGGAACACCAAAGCATAATTGACCGTCGACGTACCGAGAATCGCAACCGATTGACCTTGCTGCAATCCGGTTTGTTGGAGCCGCGCGGCAATCCGCTCGACCCGTAGCATCATGTCGCCCCAATTGAGCTCGGCATCATCGTCGCGCATGGCCGGATGACCGGGGCGCTGCTTTGCCCAAGCATGGAGAACTTCACGATAGGTGCCATATGGCGCGGACAGTGTGTCTAGCATCGTCAATCGGTTGGTCCTTGTCTAATCTTGTGCGTAACACTTATGCAGGCTTGTCAGTTAAAGCCAAGGAGATTGCAGATGCGCATGATGGGAATAGCGGCTTTTGCAGTTGCAATTTTGGCAGGCAGTCCAGCACTGGCGCAGGATGCCCCGCCGAAGGAGCGACTTTTGTTCGTTTTCGCGCACCCCGACGATGAAGTTTTCGTCGCCCCTGTGTTGGCGCGGGCGGCGCGGAAAGGTCAGCCGGTCACGGTAGTTTACGCCACCAGCGGCGATCAGGGTCCGGGAGTGACGACCATGGAGCGCGGCGCGGCGCTGGCCATGCACCGCGAGGCGGAGGCTCGGTGTTCAATGGAGGCGCTGGGCAATCCCGAAGTGATTTTTCTCGGACTCGGAGATGGCACTTTGGGCGTGGCGGCGCACCATCATGACAGCCCGGCGAAGAAGCTGGCAGAAGCGTTGGGGCCAATCCTCGACCAAGGCAATTTCGACATCGTCTTCACTTGGGGGCCGGATGGCGGATATGGCCATGCCGATCACCGTATGGTCAGCGCGGTAGCGACACAGCTGGTCCAAGCGAAGGAGGAAGGGCGGCCAGCAATATTGTATCCGGGTGTCCGCAAAGGCACGCTTCCTCCGGTGGCGGAAATGCAGGATTGGGCGGTGACCGATCCCGAATTGCTGCAAGTTGGGTATGAATATTCACCAGACGATCTCGCAGCGTCAAACCGCGCGCTGGATTGTCATAAAAGCCAGTTCGATGAAACGGCGCGGGCGGGCATGATGCAATTGTTCGACCAGACTATCTGGCAGGGTGCGGTACATTTCCGTATCGGTCTACCCGAATTGCCGGGGGAAATTGTTGAGGAACCGTCCCCTTAGGCCTGGCCCTGAATTCCGATCAACACTCGACCACATTGACCGCCAGCCCGCCTTGGCTGGTTTCCTTATATTTGGTGCTCATATCCAGCCCGGTCTGGCGCATGGTTTCGATCACCTGATCGAGCGATACCAGTGTCGCTTCGTCGCGATGCAGCGCCAGCCGTGCGGCGTTGACCGCTTTGACCGCGCCGATTGCGTTGCGTTCGATACAGGGCACCTGCACCAACCCGCCGACCGGATCGCAGGTCAGACCAAGATTGTGCTCCATCCCGATTTCCGCCGCGCTGGCCACTTGTGTCGGAGTGCCGCCCCAAAGCGCAGCGAGCCCGCCCGCTGCCATCGAACAGGCAACCCCCACTTCACCCTGACAGCCCATTTCTGCGCCCGAAATGCTCGTGCGTTGCTTGTACAGAAGCCCGATCGCGCCCGCTGTTAGCAGGAATTTACGGCGGCTGTCGCAGCATGGTTGTTCCTCCGCATCGAGGCAATAAAACCGCATCACGGCAGGCAGTATCCCCGCCGCACCATTGGTCGGTGCAGTCACCACTTTTCCGCCCGCCGCGTTCTCTTCATTCACCGCCATTGCAAAACAATTGAGCCAGTCGAACAATTGTTCGCGTTCGTTCGATTGCGGCGCGGATTGGAGCTTATCCCACAATTCGGGCGCACGGCGGCGCACCTTTAGCCCGCCGGGGAGAATACCCGTTTGGGAAAGGCCCCGGATGACACAATCGTCCATCGCCTGCGCAATCCGGTCCAGACCTGCTTCGGTTTTTGATCGCGACCGCATCGCATCTGCATTTGCGAGCACCAATTGATCAATCGGCAACGCCTGATCGGCGCAAAGCGCAAGCAATTCTTCGCCTGAACCGAATGCAAAGGGAACGCTGGTGCCGACTTGGATCCGGTCATCCTTGGGCGGGTTGGCCAATTGGCGCTCGGTCGCGACAAAACCGCCGCCGGTGGAATAATAGGTTCGGTCCGATAGCACGCTCCCCGCTCCATCGAACGCGCGCAAACGCATCCCGTTGGGGTGTAGCTTGGGGACAATCTGTCCAGCAAGATCGACATCAGCCTTCGGATCAAATGCAATATCGCGCGCGCCGCCGAGGGATAGCAGACCCTGTACCTCGATCCGTTCCAATTGCGCATCACCCAGCACCGGATAGTAGTTTTCCGGCCTATGCCCCATCAACCCCAATATCGCCGCGCGCGGTGTACCGTGACCGATGCCGGTTAGCGCGAGCGAACCCTGTAATTCGATGTGCACCCGCGCCGCGGCAGCGAGCTTGCCCGACCGCTTCAGCGCCTGCACAAACATCGCCGAAATCCGCATCGGCCCGACCGTGTGCGAACTGGAGAGGCCAATCCCGATCCGGAATATGTCGAGCACCGATAGCATGTCCTTCGACCTGCGCCGCCAGACATCATTCGTCAACCGGTTTCATGTGAAACCAAACATCGGGCAACTGTGGGTAAAACGCCCCTTTCCGCTTTGGTTATGAGGCCCCAGCGCCTATATAATCATCATGAGCGAGACACCCAAAACACCCGAAAATATCCCCACCCGAAAATCCGACAATGCCGCGCTGGAAAAAGTGGTGCAGATGGGCGATTATGGCGCTGATTCGATCAAAGTTCTCAAAGGGTTGGATGCTGTTCGCAAACGGCCTGGCATGTATATTGGCGATACCGATGACGGCAGCGGCCTGCATCACATGGTGTTCGAAGTTTCGGATAACGCAATCGACGAAGCGCTGGCGGGCCACTGCGATCTGGTGCTGATCGAACTCAATCCCGATGGCAGCGTTTCAGTCGAGGACAATGGCCGCGGCATTCCGGTGGATATGCACAAGGAAGAAGGCGTTTCGGCGGCCGAGGTCATCATGACCCAGCTCCACGCTGGCGGCAAATTCGACAACACCAATGATGAAAACGCCTATAAGGTTTCGGGCGGCCTGCACGGGGTTGGCGTGTCGGTGGTCAACGCTCTGTCCGAGTGGCTGGAACTGACCATCTGGCGCGATGACAAGGAGCACTGGATGCGCTTCGAGCATGGCAACACCGTTGCCCCGCTGATCGAAAAAGGCCCCGCCCCAGTCGCCGAAGATGGCGGCAAGCGCAAGGGCACGCGCGTGACCTTTATGGCGAGCGAAGACACGTTCAAAAACGTCACCACTTATGATTTCGAGAAGCTGGAGCATCGCTACCGCGAGCTCGCCTTCCTCAATTCGGGCGTCCACATCAAATTGCGTGACAAGCGCGGTGAGGAACTGGTCGAGCATGATCTGTTTTACGAAGGCGGCATTGGCGCTTTTGTGACCTATCTCGACCGTAACAAACAGGCGCTGATCCCCGATCCGATCGCGATTTCAGCGGAGAAGGACGGCATCGGCATCGAAGTCGCGCTCGAATGGAATGACAGCTATTACGAGAACGTCCTCGCTTTCACCAACAACATCCCGCAGCGCGATGGCGGCACCCACCTTGCTGCATTCCGCGCCGCGCTGACGCGAACTCTCAACAATTATGCTGCCAGTTCGGGCATGATGAAGAAGGAAAAGGTCACGCTCTCGGGCGAGGATATGCGCGAAGGGCTGACTGCGATCGTCAGCGTGAAATTGCCTGACCCCAAATTCAGCAGCCAGACCAAGGACAAGCTGGTTTCATCCGAAGTTCGTCAGCCGCTAGAGGCGCTGATGGGCGACAAGATGACCGAATGGCTGGAAGAAAATCCGGCCAACGCAAAGATCATCATCCAGAAGATCATCGATGCCGCAGCCGCGCGTGAAGCTGCCAAGCGCGCACGCGAATTGACCCGCCGCAAGGGCGCAATGGATATTGCCTCACTCCCCGGCAAGCTGGCTGATTGTCAGGAACGCGATCCGGCCAAATCCGAACTGTTTCTGGTCGAAGGCGATTCCGCTGGCGGCAGCGCCAAGCAAGGCCGCGACCGGCACTATCAGGCCATTTTGCCGCTCAAGGGTAAAATCCTCAATGTCGAACGCGCTCGGTTTGACCGGATTATTTCATCGAAAGAGGTCGGCACGCTGATCCAGGCGATGGGCACCGGCATTCGCGATGAGTTCAACATCGAGAAGCTGCGCTATCACAAGGTCGTGATCATGACCGACGCTGACGTTGACGGCGCGCATATCCGCACTTTGCTGCTGACCTTCTTCCACCGGCAGATGCCTGAAATCATTAAGAACGGGCATCTGTTCATCGCCCAGCCGCCTTTGTTCAAAGTGATGAAGGGTCGCAGCGAAGTGTATCTGAAAGACCAAGCCGCGATGGACCGCTATCTGGTTGCAGGGGGGCTGCAAGGCCGCTTGCTCGAGAGCGAAAGCGGCGCGCGCGGCGGGGCCGAGCTGGAAGGCTTGGTCGAACACGCACTACGGATCCGCAATCTGATGGCCTTCATCCCGAATAAATATGACGGGGCGATGGTTGAGGCGATGGCGCTGAGCGGTGTGTTCAATCCGGACCATGACCGTCAGGCGCGCGTTGACGCGCTCGTCAAGGCTGCGCTCCGTCTGCATATGGGTGACCGCGAAGCGAAATGGTCAGCCGAATTGCGCGAGGATGGCACAATCCAACTCAAGCGCCTGTGGCGCGGCGTCACCGATGTCCATGAAATCGAGGCCGCCTTTGTCGGCAGTGCCGAGGCGCGCAAATTGCACCGGCTGATGAGCGAACATGCCGATGTTTATGATACTGCTGCGCGTCTGGTAAAGGGCAGTAGCGAGAGCGAAGAACAAGACGATGCCGGCAATGAAGCACTCGAAGTCAGCGACGACGATGCGATTACCCGCCCGTCGGAATTGCTTGATGCCGTGCTCAAGGCCGGGCGCAAGGGGCTTTCAAGCCAGCGTTATAAGGGCCTAGGCGAAATGAATGCCGAGCAATTGTGGGAAACCACGCTCGACCCGAACAACCGCGCGTTGTTGCAAGTAAAAGTTGACGACGCCGATGTGACCGATGAAATCTTCACCCGCCTGATGGGCGATGTGGTCGAACCACGCCGCGAATTCATTCAGGAAAACGCGCTCAATGTCGCCAATCTTGACGTTTAGGGGGGCAATCTAACCGGAGGTTAAGCCATGGCCTCGGCCAAGCAAAAGAATACCATCGAACGCGGCGGATTTATCCTGTTTCTGGCGCTGGTGACACTCGGGCTTGCGCTGATCGCATGGCCATTCGTCCGACCATTATTCTGGGCCGCGCTGGCGTCAATCATGTTCCAGCCACTATACCAATGGCTGCTCCCCCGGCTTGGCAAAAGCCCGAACCGTGCGGCGATTGCGAGCTTGCTGATCATTACTGTGGCGGTGCTGCTTCCGGCATTTCTGATCGGCGGAATTATCGTCGATCAGGCGATCGCGGTGTTTGTCGCCTTTCGGGAGGGGCAAATCGATGTCGCGGCGTGGTTCAAGCAGGTGCATGATGCGCTGCCTTCGGGTGTCAGGTCCGCGCTCGACAGTTCGGGCTTTGCCAGTCTCGACGGGTTGATCGGCCGGATTCAGGATTTTGTCCGCGAAAGTACCGGCATGATCGCGCAAAGTGCGCTGTCGATTACCAGCAGTGCCTTCAACTTTGTGCTGGCGTTTGGTGTCGGGCTCTACGCGACCTATTTCCTGCTGCGTGACGGCCGCGCAATTGGCGAAGCGGTGGTGGATGGCATGCCACTACGCCGCGATATTGCGCAACGTCTGGCAGACAAATTCGCCGCAATTGTGCGCGCAACCGTAAAGGGATCAATTGTCGTTGGTCTGGTTCAGGGCGCGCTTGGGGCGATCACATTTTCCATCGCTGGCGTTCCTTCGTCGGCCTTGTTCGGCCTGCTGATGGCAATAGTCTCGCTGCTGCCCGCGGTCGGCCCTGCACTGGTGTGGGTGCCTGTGGCGATATATTTGCTCGCAACCGGCGCAGTTTGGCAAGGCGTGGTGGTAATTATCTCTGGCGTGGCGATAATCGGCATGGCGGATAACATCCTGCGCCCGATGCTGGTGGGCCGCGATACCGGCATTCCGGACTGGATTATTCTGGTCACGACCCTCGGGGGTATCGGCCTGATGGGCCTGTCGGGCATTGTTATCGGGCCGCTTCTGGCCGGATTGTTCCTGGCCGGATGGACAATCCTGAAAGAAGAGCGCGGCATCAGGGACGCTGGCGATTTGACCGAAGATCAAGCAGCACCGGCAGGCTGATTGCCGGATCGTCCCATGACTTATGATGCAATCATTCTTGGTGGCGGTGCCGCTGGCCTTTTCTTCGCGGCGCAAGCGGGGCAGCGCGGCAAGCGCGTGCTGCTGCTTGAACGCGCAGAGGCGCCGGGCAAGAAAATCCTGATTTCTGGCGGAGGACGGTGCAATTTCACCAATCTGGGCGCTGGCCCTGCCAACTATCTCTCCGCCAATCCGCATTTCGCTAAATCCGCGCTGAGCCGGTATAATCCGCGCGACTTTGTCGATCTGGTCGAAAGCCACGCGATCAGCTGGCACGAAAAGACGCTAGGCCAACTGTTCTGCGATGGCAGCGCGAAGCAGATAGTCGCAATGCTGCTCGAAGAATGTGAGAAGTCACAGGCCTACGGCGGACAAGTCGATTTGATGTGCGAGCAGGAGATTACCGACATCACCCACGCCGATGGTGCATTTGTTGTAAGCGCAAATGGCGTTCTGTGCGGGTCTCATGCATTGGTTATCGCCACCGGTGGGCCTTCGATCCCCAAGATGGGAGCGACCGGATTTGCCTATGATTTGGCGCGGCAATTCGGGCTCAAAGTGGTCGAACCGCGCCCGGCGCTGGTGCCGCTGACGCTGGGCGGTGAAGACGTATTGTTTCGCGGCCTATCAGGCGTTTCGGCCGATGTTGAAGCCCTCGCAGGGAAGACGCATTTCCGCGAAGCCGCGCTGTTTACGCATAAAGGGCTGTCGGGCCCGTCGATTCTGCAAATATCATCTTACTGGAAGCACGGCGAACCGATTGCGATCAATTTCCTGCCTGAACATGCACAAGGCTGGCTGCTTGAGGCCAAAAAGGCGCAGCCGCGCAGCACGGTGAAAGTGCAACTGAACACGGTTTTGTCTGAACGGCTCGCCGTGACACTGGCCGACCGTTTGGGCATTACCGGCGATCTCGGCAGCGCGCCCGACAATGCCCTGCACGCGGCCGAAGCAAAATTGGCGCACTGGGAATTCCGCCCCAATGGCACCGAGGGTTTCGCCAAGGCAGAGGTTACCGCTGGCGGGATCGATACCGCCGAACTGTCATCCAAAACCATGGAAGCCAAAAAATGCCCTGGCCTGTTTGTGATCGGCGAGGCAGCCGATGTGACGGGTTGGTTAGGCGGCTATAATTTTCAATGGGCGTGGGCCTCTGCCTGGGCCGCCGCGCAAGCAATTTAGACGCGAGCGTCTTTACAACGCCGCAATCGCGCCGCATCGAGCAACAATGTTGAATCCTTACGCAAAGATCTTCGCCGCTGCATTTGGTGCCGCACTGCTTTCCGGTTGCGCGGCCATGCCAGCCGCCAACAGCGCAACCAGCGTTGAATCGCATGAACCGGTCACCATCCAGATAATCGGTATCAATGATTTTCATGGAAATCTCGAACCACTCGGCCGACCCTCGACCATAAAGCATGGCGACGGCAGCGATGAGAAGGTGCAAGTTGGCGGAGCGGCGGCCTTGTCTGCGCTTATTTCCGACACGCGGGCCACCAATCCCTACAGCATGATTATTTCGGCCGGTGACATGATCAGCGCCAGCCCGCTCGTTTCGTCGCTGTTCCTCGATGAACCCAGCATCACCGCGATGAGCCGCATCGGGGTCGATTTCAACGCGGTCGGCAATCATGAATTCGACCGCGGTTGGCGCGAACTCAAACGCATGCAGGATGGCGGCTGCGCCAAGCTGGCTTTGCGCGAACCCTGTCAGGTTGAGGAATTCAAAGGTGCTTCGTTCAAATTCCTCGCCGCCAATGTTACCTTCGGCAAAAGCGGTGAAACATTGTTCCCGGCATCGGGCATCCGCCGATTTGAAACCCCGTCGGGCGAAGTGACGGTGGGCGTTATTGGGTTGACGCTAAAGGATACGCCGACTTTGGTCACGCCCAGTGGGGTCGATGATTTGGTGTTTTCGGAGGAAGCAACCGCCATTAATGCGCAGATTCCCGCTCTGATCGAACAAGGTGCCGATGCGCTGGTCGTGGCGATCCATCAGGGACTATATAGCGATTTGCCCTATGACGCGCCCGGTTGCGAAGGCATTAACGGGCCGCTGCTCGATATCCTCGCGCAGGTTGATCCGCGCGTTGATCTGGTCATCACCGGCCATACGCATCAATTCTATATTTGCGACTATTCGACGATCGATCCCTCGCGCAAATTGCTGGTCACCAGCGCCGGTTATGGCGGCAGCTTCATCACCGATATCGCCCTGACAATCGACCCGGCAAAATCAGATGTAGTGGCCGCCAAGGCGCACAATATTCTGGTCCGCGCTGATGGCAGCACCATTGGCAAGCTCGATGCCGCGATGGGCGCCTATGTCAGCATTTATGCCGAAGCGGCGCGCGACGCGGGGGAACGGATTGTCGGGCACCTGTCTGCCGGTTCAGGCAAACCTTCATCGACCGAGGAATCCAGTTTCGGAAATTTGATTGCCGATGCGCAACTTGCCGCGACTTCGGATGCGGGCGCGCAAATTGCCTTTATGAACCCCTCGGGCATCCGCGCCGGGATCACCCCGGCAGATGATGGCAGCGTGAGTTTCGGTGACATTTATGCCGCGCAACCATTCGGCAACACTCTGGTCACCAAAAGCTTCACCGGCACCCAATTGCTGGCACTGCTCGAACAGCAGTTTGACGATCAGGGCTTTGTTCAATTGTTTGCTGCATCGCACGGTTTTGCCATGCGCTTTGACATGTCGCGCCCGATAGGCAGCCGCGTAATTTCTGCCAGTCTGGACGGCGTTCCGATTGCGCCCGCTACCATCTACCGCGTTACCATGAACAGCTTCCTCGCAGCAGGTGGTGACAGTTTCACGGTCTTTACCGACGGAACCGATCCGGCGACCGGTCCGCTCGATCTTGATGCGATGGAAATCTTCTTCGCGGGCAAGGATAAGGTCGAGATGCCCGCTACAGGCCGCATGAACCCGCTCGACTAATCAACCAAGCGCGGATCAGCCGTGTTTGGGCGGCCACGGTATGAAAGCTGACGTGCGCGCGATATAGTCGGTGTATTTGTCCCCGCGCTTTTTGGTCATGCCTTTTTCCAGCAATGCCGCGCCCGACCATTTGGTAAGCGTAAAGGTCAGGAAAATCGGGCCGACTACACTGTAAAACGCAATGTCCCATCCCGCCGATGCCGCCGCCAGCCAGATACCCCACCACACGCAGGCATCGCCGAAATAATTGGGGTGGCGGGTATAACGCCATAATCCGCTGTCGAGGATTTTGCCCTCATTGGCCGGATTGGCCTTGAACTGTTTGAGCTGCCAGTCGCCCAATGTTTCAAAGACCATCCCGACCGTCCACAACGCCAGCCCGGCAAAGGCAAGCGCGCCAACCGGGGCCGGATCATTGCTCGCCAGGATTCCCAATTGCGCGGGCAGGCAGGTCATGAACAACAGCACCGCCTGCATCCCGAAAATCTTGACCAGCGCCGCACGTGCGAAATGGCCCGCCTCGCGGTCTTTCTTGAGGATACGCTTGTACCGCTGGTCCTCGCCTTCCTTGCGCCAACGCAGGAACAGATGCAGACCCAGCCGTACACCCCAGATTGCCGCCATCAGCATTATCATATCGGCCAGCACACCGGGATAACCAAGCTGGAACCAAGCCGTAACCGCCATCAGCGCCATCCCCGCGCCCCACACCGCATCGATAAAGGACACATCGTCAATCTTGAGCGAGATCAGCCAGCATAAAAGCATGGCCACCACCAGGACTGCCGCATTAACCAGCAAAGCTTCACCCATTTTACTTGCCCCTTATTCGCTTGCGTCGATAATGCTCTTGGCCTGCGCTTCGAGCACTTTGTACCGTTCAAAGTCTGGTAATTTGGAACGCATGAAAGCCGCAATCTTTCCCAGATCCTCGCCATAATTTCCGCTCGGGTAAATCGGGTCGCTGAAGCCGAGCGTGTTGGTATCATTGTCCACCCACGCCGCCACGATAGGCACATTTGCGGCCATGGCGATGTTGTAGAAGCCCGATTTCCAGCTGCCATCAGTGGTGCGGCTGCCCTCAGCGGCGATCACCAGTGCCAGATGGTCGCGCTTGGCATATTCCTCCGCCACTTGCTGGGTAACATTGGCGCGCTTGGTCCGGTCCACCGGAATTCCGCCCATATCATACATGAAGTTTTTCATGATGCCTTTGAACAGCGTGTGCTTGCCCATAAAGCTGGGCTCCACGCCTTCGACTGCGGTTGCCCCGGCGAAGAATACAAAGTCCCAGTTTGAGCTGTGCGGCGCACCGGCGATGACATATTTCTGCACGTCCTTGGGCAAACCGCCGTCGATCTTCCAGCCCTTGGCATGATAGATCCAAATAATGATCCGCCGCACGAGGCGCGACATCAAAGATGGCTTGCGGATCGTTTCGCTCGTGTTTGACATTCTCTCTCCCTCAGCAGGCTGCCTAGCAGCTACGGGGCGGAAAGCGAGATGGTTTCAGTTGATGTTCGAAACTCGTCAGGTAAAGCGCGTGTCCGAGGCTGGCGGTGCGCCGGAGCAAGAGGGGCCTGCTCACATCCTGAACACGCCAAAGCTGGGCCGATCCGCGAACGGCGCTTCCAGCGTGGCAGCAAAAGCCAGCCCGAGCACATCGCGGGTCTGTACCGGATCGATCACCCCGTCATCCCACAGTCGCGCAGTGGCGTAATAGGGGTTGCCTTCATCCTCGTATTTCTGGCGGATCGGAGCCTTGAAAGCTTCGGCTTCTTCGGGCGTCCATTTGTCCGCGTCGCGGTGAACGGTGGCGAGCACGCTTGCTGCCTGTTCGCCGCCCATCACCGAAATACGCGCATTGGGCCAGGTGAACAGGAAGCGCGGGGAATAGGCGCGGCCTGCCATGCCGTAATTGCCTGCGCCGAAACTGCCGCCGATCACCACGGTGATCTTGGGAACCTGCGCGGTCGCAACCGCCGTCACCAGCTTTGCGCCGTGTTTGGCGATGCCTTCCGCCTCGTATTTTCCGCCGACCATAAAGCCGGAGATATTTTGCAGGAACAACAGCGGAATACCGCGCTGCGCCGCCAGCTCGATAAAGTGTGCGCCCTTTTGCGCGCTTTCGGAAAACAGCACGCCATTATTGGCGAGGATCGCCACCGGCATTCCCCAAATATGCGCGAAGCCGCACGCCAGTGTGGAGCCGTAATGCGCCTTGAATTCATGAAATTCGGACCCGTCGACAATCCGCGCGATCACTTCCTTTACGTCATAGGGCGCGCGCACATCATCGGGGATGATCGAATAAAGGTCCTCGGCGTCGAATTTAGGCGGGCGCGGGTCCTTCCGGTCGACTTTCGCGCCTTGATTATGGCCCAGATAGCTCACAATATCGCGCACGATGGTCAGCGCGTGTTCGTCATTTTCTGCAAGGTGATCGACCACGCCCGATTTTTTCGCATGCAGATCGCCGCCGCCCAGATCTTCGGCAGAGATTTCCTCACCCGTTGCAGCTTTCACCAGAGGAGGTCCGGCGAGGAAGATCGTGCCTTGCTCGCGCACGATCACCGTTTCGTCGCTCATCGCGGGAACATAGGCACCGCCCGCGGTGCAGCTGCCCATCACACAGGCAATCTGCGCGATCCCGCGCGCCGACATATTCGCCTGATTGT
Source organism: Pontixanthobacter sp. (assembly GCA_049289475.1). Taxonomy (GTDB): domain Bacteria; phylum Pseudomonadota; class Alphaproteobacteria; order Sphingomonadales; family Sphingomonadaceae; genus Pontixanthobacter. Next base: position 12,427 of record JBATLU010000368.1, read on the forward strand.
AGAAAATGCGGCCAAAATGATCGCGGTCGGGAAACACCTCTGCCTGATGCGGCAAATTCGCGCCGCCGCTGTCGACCAGATAGACGCAGGGCAGATTGTTCTCCGCCGCGATTTCCTGCGCGCGCAGATGTTTTTTCACCGTCATCGGGTAATAAGTGCCGCCTTTAACGGTGGCATCATTGCACACGATCATGACCTGACGGCCCGAGACCCGGCCAATCCCGGCGATCATACCGGCAGCGGCGATCTCGTCGCCATACATGCCGTTCGCCGCAAGCTGGCCGATCTCGAGAAACGGCGAGCCGGGATCGAGTAACCGCTCAACGCGGTCTCGAGGAAGGAGCTTGCCGCGCGAGACATGCCGGTCACGAGAGCCTTCGGAGCCGCCAAGCGCGGTCTGCGCAACCTTCGCGCGAAGTTCATCGACCAAAGCGCGATTATGCGCCGCATTGGCTTTGGCCTCGGGGCTTTCGCGGTCAAGTTTTGAGGTGAGGGTCGGTGCGGTCATAATGGCGCTCTACCAATCTTTGGGTTTTTGAAATTTACCGACAGCATCTGTCAGTTGATTATCAAATTGGGAAGCGGCCAACGCGTTAGGGCCAAATTGTTTGATAAAGTTAGCCAAGGGCTTCAAGGCACCGCTGATACGGGTCTGCTTTGAGCCAAGCAACACGATGCGCTTACCGAAACGATCTTTGACCAAGCGGATTGGCTCCTTAAGATCACTATCATTGCTGATTATCACCGCAACATCGAAAAGGTCATCAGCGGCATCCATTAGAAGGTAAGTCGCAAAATTG
>JBATLU010000369.1:0-1992 GCA_049289475.1 Pontixanthobacter sp.
CTATGTCGGTGCTAGCGTCGGTTCGGCCATCGGGCCCCGCGATGGTAAAACAGTCGAAGAATTGCTGCGCAACTCCGATCTGGCTCTCTACCGCGCTAAGGACGAGGGCGGCGGCGAACATTTTGCATATGAACCCGTGCTCCATGCCAATGCCGAGGAACGCCGCAAACTTGAATTCTCGCTCCGCAGAGCGCTAGAGAATAACGAGATGACGCTCAATTATCAGCCAGTGGTTGATGCAAATGAGGAACATGTCGTCAGCTTCGAAGCGCTATTGCGGTGGAACAGCAAGGAGCACGGCTTCGTCGGTCCAGACAAATTCATCCCGCTGGCGGAAGATACCAGGTTGATCATCCCGATTGGCACCTGGGTGCTTGAACAGGCTTGCAAGGAAGCAATGAACTGGCCGCCGCATATTCGCGTGGCCGTCAACGTTTCGGGTGAACAGCTGATCGAACCCGAATTTGCATCGACAGTTGTACGGGCCTTGGCAGCCAGCGGCCTCGAGGCGAGCAGGCTCGAGATTGAAGTGACCGAGAGCATTTTCTTGCGCGACGCCAATGTTGCACGCGCCGCATTGGAACAGGTTATTGCGCTTGGCTGCACGGTTGCGCTTGACGATTTTGGCACGGGCTATTCCTCGCTCGGCTATCTTCGCAAACTGAGTTTCTCGACCATCAAAGTGGACAAGAGCTTCGTTCAGGGTGCAGCACAGAAGAGCGCCGAAAGTCTCGCGATTATCCGTGCGGTTGTTGCGATGGCCGATAGTCTCGAAATGAGCACCACAGCTGAAGGTGTTGAGACCGCAGAAGAAGCTGAAATGATCCGCAATCTTGGATGCAAGAAGATCCAGGGATACTATTTCGGCCGGCCCATGCCCGCTGCCGAGGCACGAGCAATATTTGACCGGGCAGGCAGGCTCATTGCCTAAGCGCTCGAATTGAGCCGTGTCAGGCCTCCACCAGGCCGCGCACCACACTTTCGAACAGAGCACGTCCATCACTGCCGCCGTGGGCATCCTCCACCGCGCGTTCAGGGTGCGGCATCATGCCTAGCACATTACCCGCCTGATTGAGCACACCGGCAATATCATTGCGCGATCCATTGACTGGATCGCAATAACGGAATGCCACACGGCCTTCATCTTCCAGACTGGTCAGTGTCGCATCATCGACAAAATAGTTGCCGTCGTGATGGGCAACCGGAATATGGATGGTCTCACCTGTTTCGTAGCAATTGGTGAACAAGGATTGGCTGTTTTCAACCTTGAGCGGGACGGTGCGGCAGACGAAATTCTGTCCCGCATTGCGCATTAATGCTCCCGGAAGCAAACCAGCCTCTGTCAGTACCTGAAACCCGTTGCATACGCCAAGAACGGGCACGCCGCGGCCGGCTGCTTCGACTACCGCTTGCACAATCGGGCTGCGGGCGGCCATCGCACCGCTGCGCAGATAGTCACCATAAGAAAAGCCGCCGGGCAGCGCGATGAAGTCGAGCCGGTCTGGCAAAACAGCATCGCCGTGCCAAACGCGGATCGGTGCGGTGCCTGAAACCTGCTCCAGAGCCACCGCCATATCGCGGTCGCAATTGGATCCGGGGAAGGTGATAACAGCAGAGCGGAAAGCCATCAGGCGTTTTCCTTCTTCTCGATCCGGTAATTTTCGATCACCATATTGGCGAGCAATTTGCGGCACATCTGGTCAAGATCGTCGTCCGATGTTCCGTCTGCCACGTCGAGTTCGATCAACCGTCCGGCGCGCACATCGTTTACACCTGAAAAGCCGAGCCCTTCCAAGGCGTGATGGATTGCACGGCCCTGCGGGTCGAGCACCCCGGGTTTGAGAGATACGTGGATTTGGACTTTCATCGGGCAGACCTTTGCATTTGGCGGCACGCAGTTTCTGCGCGCAGCCTATGGCGCTGCAGCGCGCTTTGGGCAAGCGCCTGCATGGGCGCAACTGTCGGAAACTTGGCGGAGGGTTAAGCGATAGC
>JBATLU010000370.1:0-1799 GCA_049289475.1 Pontixanthobacter sp.
AACCGAACCAAGTTCAGCGCAGCCGAACCCCAGATCAGCCAGACCGAACAAAGTGTCGCCGTCGCTATCCAGTTCCGAAAGCAGCCAAGTGGCTGCGCCGACCGGATTGAACAATTTGACAATTGGCACATGGTCGCCGCGATTTTGGCCGTTGGCGATCAGGCGCTTTCTGTGATCTTTGGTCAGCAGCATCATGGCAAAACTCCTTTCAGAACATCTCGATCTGGTTGCGGCTGTTGGTGTCGAACAGGCCGTGATCGGCGGGTCGCTGGGCCTTGTTGGGTTCCATTGGCGCGTTGGCGCGTATCGCCAGCCTCTGGGCTGGCGTGATCGGCGCAACACCCGACACCAATGTCTGCACGCCGATAGGTGTCTGCTCCGCTTCCAGCGGTGCGGCGGCATGATCTGGCGCTTCCCCGCTCATGCCGCCCGCTCCGAGCGCAGCGGCACCTGATCGGTAAAGGCCAGCAGATAATCCGCCGCTTTGCTGGCCTGACTGGCGGCTTTGAAAATGGCACGATTGTCCTGCCGCAATACCGCCAGCCATGAGCCGAGATAATCGGCATGGCGAACGGTCGGCACGATACCGAGCGCTGCACACAGAAAAGCCGATGCTAGTTCGGCGCACAGTTCCTCCCGCGCATAAAGCGCGGTCCCGAAATTACCCGACTGATCGCGGCCAAGACGGGTCTTGTGACCCGTCCAATGACCAAGTTCGTGCAAGGCGGTGCGGTAATAGTCGATTTGATTAGTAAAAGCTGGCTGCGGGGGAACCTGCACATAATCCGCGCCCACATTGTAAAAGGCTTTCGTTCCACCCGTCCGAAAGTCCGCGCCTGTAGCGTCAATCAGAACCTCGGCCTGATCGTGCAACTCGCGCTGCGGAAGCGGTGCGGGTTCGGCGGTTAGCTTCTCCGGCAAACCATCGCACTGCGCGGCATTGAACACGGTAAAGCGTTTGAGGAACGGAATCGAGCGCGGCGTATCACCCTCGCCTTGCTTTTGCCGCTCATCGTCGGGCGTGAAGCGGTCGGCATAGAAAATCGTCCGGCCCTTCTCGCCTTTGCGAACGCATCCGCCAGCGGCCAAGGCTTGCCGGAATGTCAGCCAGTCCTGCGAGGGATAGCCACCATCAATGACCGCGCCCCACAATATGAGAATATTGATGCCCGAATACTGCCGCCCCGAAATCGCGTTGCGCGGCAATCCGGTCACAGCGTTGCCAGCATTCCAAGGCTTCACCCAAGGAAATACCCCTTCTTCCAGCTGCGCGATAATCTGCGCGGTCACTTCATCATAAAGTGACAGCTTCGGCGCTGCCCTGCCGCCACGGCGGGTCTTGCGCGCCGTGCGCGAAGCGCGCTTTGCCTTCGCTGCCCTGCCCTTGCCGTTTTCACTAACTTTCGTATTTTCATGCAACATAACCGCCTCCATCACCCCAAAACTGCCGCAACCGGCCCCGGAGAGGCGGGGTGGGCGGCAAGAGCGACCAGAAAGGCCCGCATCAAGCGGTCAGGCGCACCCGAAGGGATGAAACAAAGAGAAATACCCGGCTTGCCGGGTTGCGCCTGAGCGCGGCGGGCCTAGCCGGGAGCGCCGCCCACACCGTCTCTCTGGTGCCGGAAAACAACGCCGGCGCGTCCGCGCCGTCCATATCAATCGCTAACAATCGCGATTATCCCATCCGCGAAGCGGCCCAACAAGAACGGCACCCTTGCACGGCGCGACGCCGCGCGGTGGTGTGCGCGCGCAAATGTGCGCCAGCGCCCACCGGGCAAGGAGAGAGGCAAGAGTGCCTG
>JBATLU010000371.1:0-2211 GCA_049289475.1 Pontixanthobacter sp.
GTCATAGACATCGTCAAGAACCGGAGCACCGGTGAATAGGCTTTTGATAAGCCTGTGCCCCTGGCGCGCTTCGCTGTTGTCTTTGGAATAGTCGCCTGACAGGCGAACAAACAGCGGGCCGTTGTCAAATTCGAGCGTCGCCCGGCCCGCCCATACGTCCTTATTATAGTTTTCGGTTCCCAGATTGAGGTTTTTACCGAAACCTCCACGGCTCAAACGCGCAACGCTGGCGCCGAATTTGAGCGTATCCGACATCGGGGCAGATCCGCTGACGATGAGATCGGCTTGATCATACGATCCATAGGTGCCGCGAATTTTCAATTGAACTTCATCCGGCAGGCGTCGGGTCACATACTTGATCGCGCCGCCAATCGTGTTGCGGCCGTATAAAGTGCCCTGCGGGCCGCGCAAAACTTCGATCCTGTCAACGTCGTATACATCGAGCACCGAGGCTTGAGGGCGGTTGAAGTAGACATCGTCGACATAGAGCCCGACGCCTGCTTCAAATCCTGCGACCGGATCCTGTTGCCCTACGCCGCGAATGAAGGCTGTAAGAGTGGTGTTGGTGCCGCGCGACACTTCCAGCGTCAAGTTGGGCACGTCCTGCCCGATTTCGGTAAGCTCCAATGTCCCATTTTTTGCCAATGCTTCGCCGCTGAAGGCAGTAATTGAGATTGGCACATCGGTAATCCGCTCATCGCGCCGGCGTGCGCTGACAATGATGATGTTGTCATCATTGCTGGTTTCTACCGTGTCTGGGCCGATTTCGTCCTGAGCAAATGCCGGTGTCGCTGTGACTGCGAGAGCCGCGGTTCCAGCCAAAAGTGTCACATTAAATAGACGATTCGCCTTGCGCATCGATTCTCTCCCTGATTGATTATTTTGCCTCTTTATTGAAACATGAACCAACTTTCAAGTTAGTCATTGCAGAAAATTCAAATCTCGCTAAATTGGTTGTTGATGGGTGAGGGAAAACCACAATTGTTAGACGGGCCAGAGAAACTGCCGCGCACCGAACGCGGACGAAAGACTTTGCGCAAACTTCTCGACGCCGCGACGATCGAATTTGGCGAAAATGGCTTTCACGAAGCATCGATTAGCGGGATCACGCGCCGTGCGGGCGTCGCGCTGGGTAGTTTCTATACCTATTTCGACTCCAAGGATGCGATCTTCCGAGCACTTGTCGCCGACATGAGCAATGCGGTGAAATCTGCAGCGCGCGACGCGATTGCTGAAACAGAATCTGCAATCGAAATCGAACGCGCTGCATTGCAAGGTTTCCTCGACTTCGCTGCCGAGCACAAAGAAGTCTACCGCATTATCGATGAAGCCGAATTCGTAGATCCTGACAGTTACAGGCACCACTATCAAACGATCGCCGAGCGGATTCTCGATCGCTTGAAAGCGGGTGCTGACACAGGTTTTTTCCGCGCTGATCCGCAAGAGGCGCATGCATGGGCAATCATGGGGATGAATGTCTTTCTTGGTCTGCGCTACGCGATCTGGGAAGTAGATGGCGATTGGTCGTCAGCAGATATTGCGAAGTCAGCGAATGACTTGCTGGCGCGCGGAATTTTGGCCGAAAAGTTGGACACTTGAGATTGCTCCAGCAGCAATTGTAAACAACCGATCGAAGGTCGTGTGCTCGATTGACCGTCCAAGTGCGATTGATGCTGTCCAACCTTCCAGTTGAGTGCCGGTTTGTATCCTGGAACGCTGAATTTGACTTATTTGGACCTGAAACAATTGCTGTGGATGGATGGCAAAAGAATTCAGAATTGCAGCTTGCTTTCATGCTTGGGTCCGGCCAGCTTGAACGAAATCCTGAAGGGTTTGAGCGGGTTCTGGCTGGGGGGCAATTGATGAAATCTTTGGACCGATTTGATGCCATCGTTGTCGGTGGGGGGCCATCCGGTGCGACCATGGCATGGTCGCTGGCATCGCGCGGTATCAAGGTGGCTGTGCTCGAACGCAGTACTTTCCCGCGCGAGAAAGTATGCGGTGATTTCGTCGAACCAGCAGGTCTGCGGATAATTGAGAACATGGGATGCAGCGGCGCGCTCGGGCTGGGTGAGCGGCCAGCGATTAGCAAGGTTCGCGCCTATTACGGCACGCACATCGCGTATCAGAATGACGTCGCCTATTACGAAGGCGAGCTTGGTATGCCGCCGCATGGTCATGTGATTCCCCGCGATCAGCTAGATACTGCTT
>JBATLU010000372.1:0-5516 GCA_049289475.1 Pontixanthobacter sp.
GCTTTAGTGTTATTGCAAGTCCCGTTTCAGCTGACCACCACGCGGACAATGATCCCTCAGCAGAAGTGTCAATCGACCGACTAAAATCGGATATCGACGCGCTGGTCGGGTTTGGAACCCGCCACACACTCTCCGTTCAGGACCATCCGACCCGCGGCATTGGTGCAGCGCGGCGCTGGGGCGAAGAAGAATTCCGCAAGACCGGTGCAGCGTGCGACGGTTGTCTCGAAATTGTTGTGCCCGAACGCATGGTGGATGGGCGGCGTATACCCGTTCCCACGCGATTGGTGAATGTAGTTGCGATCCAGCGCGGCAGCGAGCGGCCCAATGAAGTCGTCATCGTGCAAGGCCATATCGACAGCCGTGTTTCGGATGTTGCCGATTTCACCAGCGATGCTCCGGGCGCAAATGATGACGGGTCGGGGACTGCGCTAGTGCTAGAAGCTGCGCGGGTCTTGTCTAAAAACCGCTATCCAACAACCATCGTCTATGCACTGTTATCGGGCGAAGAGCAGGGATTGTATGGTGGTCAGCTCATGGCCGATTATGCTGAAGAACAAGGGTGGACAGTGAAGGCTGTGCTCAACAACGATATCGTTGGGGGAAGCTGCGGGTCCGATGGATATTGCGACGCTGACAACATCCGTGTCTTTTCGGAAGGGCCGCGCGCCGATTTAACCGATGCCATTCGGGCCGAGCAACGCCGCAATGGCGGGGAAAATGACAGTCCGAGCCGTAATTTATCGCGCTGGGTCGATGATCTCGCCACTCAAACCTCCGATGGTCTGGATGTCCGGCAGATCTGGCGCACTGATCGGATGGGGCGGGGCGGGGATCAATTGCCATTCCTCGAAAAAGGCTATCCCGCGATCCGCTTCTCGGTTGCGGTCGAAGATTACGATCATCAGCATCAGGATTTGCGCGTGGAAAAGGGTGTCACCTATGGTGACACGACCGACGAGATGGACTTTGCCTATCTAACCAAGGCTACACAATTGAATGTGCGAACGCTGGCGCAGCTGGCAGCTGCGCCGATGCCGCCGTCGGTTTCTATCGATGCTGCGGTCAGGAGTGACACAAGGGTGCAATGGACTGCGGTGGCCGGAGCGACTGCGTATAATGTTTTCAAGCGGCGGACGGATTCGCCCTATTGGGAAGTTGATCCATCAGCCAAACTATCCATCGATGACATCGACCAAATGGTAGAGGGATTGAAGTCGAGGGGCGCTCTGCGCAACTCTTCGGAACCGGGTGAAATTTTGTCATTCTACGATACCGTCAATGTTAGAGGCGACGACTGGCTAATCGGGGTAAATGCCTGCTCCTCCGAGAGTATTTGCAGCCCCATAGCTAGCGCTGTCCCTGCGGGGGCCTTTGCTCCTCTGGCGCAGGAACTGGGTGACAGCGACTGACCACACGTCCATAGCGCTGCGATGTCCAGAACTCCTGAAAAACAGTACCGAAATCGTGCGCCATCCCGTCAACCGCAGGGCCTACCCTCGCGCGATCAGGTGTTGGAATTTCTTCAGACATCGGACGCGATTGTCGGCAAGCGCGAGATCGGCAAAGCCTTTGGTCTGAAGGGCCAAGAGAAGATCGCGCTCAAAAAACTACTCAAGGACATGGCCGAAGAAGGCCTGATTGACGGCAAGCGAACCGCATATCACCGGATGGGCGGCGTGCCCAAAGTTACCGTTCTGAAAATCATGGATATCGAGGATGGCGAGCCATTTGCCATTCCTGACAGCTGGCAAGCTGACGATGGCGCCCCTCCGCCGCGGATCCGCATTATTGAAAACAAGAAGGGCAAAACACGCCAAGCGGCCCTGAGAATTGGCGACCGGATACTAGCCCGTACAGAACAGGCAGGGGGCGGGTATCGGGCTCACCCGATGAAGAAACTGCCTGCCAAAACCGATGGTTTGATGGGCGTGGTCGAAGTTGACGAAGCGGGTAAACCTTGGCTCGCGCCGGTCGACAAACGCATTCGCACCTCTTCCGCAATTTCCGATCTTGGCGGGGCAGAGGCCGGTCAATTGGTTCTAGCTGAGCCGGCCGGCCGCGGGCCGCGAGCGGGCGTTAAAGTGGTCGAGGTTCTGGGTGACCCGCTCGCCCCGAAGAGTTTCAGCCTGATTGCCATATCCAAACATGGCATTCCGCATATCTTTCCCGAGGGAGCAATTGAAGAAGCTGAACTGGCCGCCACCTTGCCGCTAAGCGCGGAGAAGCGGGAAGATCTGCGACACCTGTCTATCGTAGCGATTGATCCATCCGACGCCCGCGACCACGATGACGCCATCTGGGCTGAGCCAGACGGGCAGGGCGGGTTTAACGCGGTCATCGCGATTGCCGATGTCAGCCATTATGTCCGGCCCGGCGGCGCGCTCGACCGTGAAGCGCGCAAACGCGGTAATTCAGTCTATTTTCCTGACCGCGTGGTGCCAATGTTGCCCGAAGTTCTCAGCGCCGATGTCTGCTCTTTGCGGCAAGGCGAAGATCGCGCCGCGATGGCGTGTCATGTGCATATTTCCGCCACCGGTAAGATGACTTCGTTCAGTTTCACCCGCGCGATTGTTCGAATTGCCGAAGTGATTGCCTATGAAGAGGCGCAGCGGCGGATTGATTGCGATCAGGCAGATGAACATCTGTGCAATCTATGGGCTTGCTGGAAAGTTCTGGCTGAGGCGCGCAAGGCGCGTGATCCGCTCGAACTGGATTTACCCGAACGGCGTGTTGTCCTCGATGAACATGGCAAAATTGCCGAAATTGCGATCCGCGAACGGCTTGACGCGCACCGGGTGGTGGAAGATTTCATGATCACTGCCAATGTCGCCGCGGCCAAAGCGCTGGAGAAGAAGACTGCGCCGGTCGTCTACCGCGTTCACGAACAGCCAAGCCGCGAGAAGATCGTTGCACTACGCGAATATCTGGAGACATTCGGCAAAAATCTGGCTTTGGGCCAAGTCATCACCCCCGGCCTGTTCAACCGCATGCTCAAAGATGTGACGGACGATTCCGAAAAGGCGCAAGTGATGGAAGCTGTCTTACGCAGCCAGACGCAGGCCTATTACGGACCTGTCAACGCAGGGCATTTTGGCCTCGCGCTTGGTTCTTATGCACATTTCACCTCGCCAATCCGCCGTTATGCCGATTTGTTGGTGCACCGCTCGCTGGTCGATTCCTACGGCCTCGAGCAACCCAAACCCAAGAGCGACATCCCGCCGACTTCGGGGTTGTCAGACAAGGACCGCGAGGATCTCGGCAAAATATCCGAAGCGATAAGCCAAACCGAACGCCGCGCCATGGAAGCAGAGCGCGACACGATCGACCGCTATGTTGCCGCTTGGCTTTCAGGCAGAGTTGGCGAGACTTTTGAAACCCGCATTACCGGTGTCCAATCTTTCGGCTTCTTTGCCACTATCATCGGACTGGGCGGTGACGGTCTGGTACCCGTATCGACGTTGGGCTCTGATTATTTCCGCTATGACGAGAAAGCGCAAACGCTGATCGGCGAGCGGTCGGGGCAAACCTATTCCCCGGGCGATATTTTGAAATTGAAGCTGGGAGAGGCCAACGCGCTGACCGGCGCGCTTAAATTTGTGCCGCTCGATTCCGATGGAAATCCGATCGAAGCACGCGGAAATCGCCCCCATACGGGTGCCGGGCAGAAGCGCGGCGGCAAACCTGAGTTCAAATCCAAATACAAGCAGGGGCAGCGCGGCAGGCCGGGCAATATCCGCCATCAGGGCAAGAAAAAGCGCTAACGCCTTTATTCGGTCAAACGGTCGATCTCGTCATTCGAGAAATTGCCGGGCACGATATACAATGGGCAAGGCAGGCTGCCAGAATGCGCGCTGAAATGGGTTATAAGCGGCCCGGGCGATCCGTCGGCCGCAGCACCCAGAACAAGCGCACCGACTTCAGGGTGTTCTGCAAGATATTCCTTGATCACGGCTTGGCCTTCGCCGGTCTTGACCGAAATAACCGGCATCTTTCCGCTTTCGGAAAACAGATTTCCTGCAGCACTGCTGGCCATGACCTCCGCTCGGTCGCGCGCCTCTTGTTCGATCGTCGCCTGAACCGATCCGAAAGCGTTGAAGTTCTGTTTCGCAACCAGCGCGAGAATATGCACAGCGGCGCCCGTCGCCATTGCTCGCCGTGACGCGAAACGCAGCGCTTTTCGCGCTTCGTCCGTGTCGTCCATGATCACCAGGTAAACCCGCATTCAATTCCCCGTTTCCGTAGCGTGTCAATTCGCCGAGCAGTGCCCCTCGCTCGCGATGACAGGTGGCGACTTATCCGATGAAAACGTATTCGACGCAAGAACCTTGCCCGTCGGGCGCAAATTCGCCAGAGATGCAGAGAGACGTAACGTCAGACATTATAGGATCCAAAGCAGCGCTATGCCCACTCCGATCAAGATGCCCGCTCTTTCGCCAACGATGGAAGAAGGCACTCTCGCCAAATGGCTCGTCAAAGTTGGTGATCAGGTTAATTCCGGCGATATCATGGCCGAGATCGAAACCGACAAGGCTACGATGGAATTCGAAGCGGTCGATGAGGGTGTGATTGTCAGCATCGATGTCGCCGAGGGCAGCGAAGGCGTGAAAGTTGGCACGATCATCGCAACGCTGGCTGGTGAAGACGAGAATGATGTAGCGCCGCCTGCAAAAGAATCTGCAAAAGAGATCCCTGCTGAAGCAGTTGCTGAACAGACCGCAGCGGCTCCTGCCTCTGAACCAGCGCCGCCGCCACCGGTGAAATCTTCAAAATCCGAAGGTTCCCGCGTGATTGCATCGCCGCTTGCAAAGCGCATGGCCGAACAAAAGGGTTTGGACCTGGCCAGCATTGCCGGCTCAGGTCCAAATGGACGGATCGTAAAGGCCGATGTTGAAGGCGCTAAACCCGGCACTGCTAATGCTACTCCTGCACAGGCAGCGGCACCCGCAGCGGCTGCCCCGCCAAAGCCAGCGGCGCTCGGCGGCGATTTGGATGCGCCTTACGAAGCGCAGAAGCTCAACAATGTCCGCAAGGTCATCGCGCGCCGCCTGACCGAAGCGAAGCAGACCATCCCGCATATCTACCTCACCGTCGACGTGCGGCTCGATGCGCTGCTGAAGCTGCGCGGCCAGCTAAACGCCTCGCTCGAGGCCGACGGGGTCAAGCTGTCGGTCAACGATTTGCTGATCAAGGCGCTGGCCCGTGCGTTGCAGCGCGTGCCTAAGTGCAATGTCAGCTTCCAGGGCGACGAGCTGTTCGAATATTCGCGGCAGGATATCTCGGTCGCGGTCGCTGCGCCTTCGGGTCTCATCACCCCGATCATTCGCGACGCGGGCCGCAAGGGCCTCGCCCAGATCAGCACCGAGATGAAGGAGCTGGCGGGCAAGGCCAAGGATGGCAAGCTGCAACCGCAAGAATTCCAGGGCGGCACCGCCAGCCTCTCCAATCTCGGCATGTTCGGCACCAAGCAGTTCGACGTGGTGATCAACCCGCCGCAGGCGATGATCCTCGCGGTC